>JBHHWW010000001.1:0-44794 GCA_046756725.1 Nitrospiria bacterium
TTCTTAAATGGGTTCTTTACTAGAGAATCCGCTTTAAAAGGGATCGCCGCAACATTGAGCACTTACAGGCAATCACTGCAGCAGGCTTGACAGAGCCCCTTTCTCTCCATCCATTAATCGATCCAGATCGGTGTCTCGGTTCCGGGGCCTGTGTCACGGCCTGTTCTGAGGGAGATATTTTGGGACTGATCCATGGGAAAACGAAACTGATCAATCCGACGCATTGCATTGGGCACGGGGCCTGCCTTCCGGCCTGTCCTCATGAAGCGATCACCCTCGTTTTCGGAACAGAAAAACGAGGCATCGATATTCCGCATATCAATGTCAATTTTGAAACAAATGTGCCGGGGATTTTCATCTTAGTCATTTGAGAATGCGCCCAGGTTTTTCCCTTCCCCTCACCATCGATATTTTGCAAGTTATACCTCTGTTCCGGTAAAATTTTGCCTTACTTTATCCAAACATGATCAAAATAAGAACATGGATGATTCATACCAGAAAAAACGCTTCATCGACCAGAAAGAAAAATTAAAACGACATCTGGTGCAATTGGCGAAGGCCCTTCCGGAAGACCTCGATCTTGCCTTTGATCGATATTTTGAAACCCACATTCTCTCTTATCTGCGGATTGAAGAAAAACTCAATCACATTGAAACGCTTCTTCTAAAATTTGATCAGGAAATTGAAGCATGTGAAAGTATGGGCATCCTCCGTCAGTTGATAGGTCGCGTTGATTTTGTTGCAGACCGCTTGGATGAACTAGAAGCAATGATCTACCGCAGAAGCCGTCGCCGCAGTCGCTACAATTTTCAATTTTCAAACTTTTTCAAGCGTTTTAATCAGCAGAACGGGAACGGATCCGCTTCAAAGGGAGAAATTCATTCTTTGCCGGATGCCTACCGGGTCTTGAACCTGGAAGAGGGCAGTAGTCTTACGGATGCGACGACAAGCTTTCGAGAGCTGGCAAAAAAACATCATCCGGACACCCGTGGCGGCGATAAAAATGATGACCTGGAACTCAGACGTGTCGTCGAATCCTACAAAATGATCAAGGCGTCTTTGTCGTAATAACCTGCCCGGTTCACATTTTTAAAGACGCTGCCGTATTTGAATACTTAGTTGGCGTTGCGCGGTGCGGAGCGCAGTCTCCACTCCCTCGGCTGTTTTTCCCCTGGCGAAGATAAACCCGAGGTAGCTTCTCCCTTCAGGCAAGGGGATGACCTCCTGATTGCGTCGGAGGGTGATTTCTATATCTGTAATACCGGAGACGGATTTTGCTTTTTCAATGTCATCCACCGCGATCAAACGGCCTTCGCTTGGGATGGGGATCATCATCACTCCGGCGGCCTCTTGCGCCCGTTCAAGCGATGGGATGGGGACGTTCAGCACATGTCTCAAAATAATTTCTTCCAGTGCGTATCCCGTTTGAAACTGAAGTATTCTGGAGCAGCGTCCGCCAATTGACCGCGCCGCAATTTCGATGATGAATGAACCTTGATCATTCAGCCGCAGTTCGGCATGAATGGGTCCTTCTGTCAAACCCAGCGCATTTGTTCCCTTCTGAGTGCAATTTATCAGCTCTTTTTGATGCTTGTACGAAAGTCTGGACGGGGTGATGTAGAGGGTTTCCTCAAAAAACGGCCCTTCCAGGGGGTCGGGTTTATCAAAAATAGCCAGTGTTTTCAGACGCCCTCCCTGTAGCAACCCTTCGAGAGCAAACTCTTTTCCCGGAATATAGGATTCCACAAGAATTTTGTCTGCGGCAGTGCCGCCGCGTCGAACCATGTCCGGCGTCTCAAGCAGCTTTTTTATTCGGAGCCAAGCCGATTGAAATTCATCCGGATTATTGGCACGAATAACGCCCTGGCTTCCAGAGAGAAAGGTTGGTTTTAAAACCAGGGGATAGTTGATTTCGGGCGTGGTTTCTTCGAAGGTATTTACACAGGAATAAATTTGAAAGGACGGGGTTGGGATGCCTGCTGCAATCAAGCGTTTACGAAGAAGGTGTTTGTCTCTTGTTGCGGCAACGGCATCCATTTGATTGTGCGGCAGGGAGAGGGCTTTGGAGAGAGCGACAGCGAGGAGGGTCGCCTCCTCCTCTGTGGGCACCACCGCTGCAATGGGATATTGTTCGGCGAAAGAAAGGACTTTCTCTGTCGATTGTTCCAGGTTGTGAAAATCAAGGGTCAGGAGTTTTCCTGAAACGGTTTTTTCCAGGGTCTGGTGTTGATCGCAGGCCACGACCACATTGAGGTTGAGCCGTTCTGCGGCTTGAAGGAAATAATCGGCGCGGTAGGAAGTGCTCGGAATCAGGAGAAGGAGGTTTTTCACCAGTTGAAACGATTCAGATTGCTGTTATTTCCCCGGTGAATAATAAGGATTGTTGCCACCGGCATGGTCTGTAACATCCAGGACATCTTTGATTTCCGGGACGCCTTTTTTGATGGCGACGATGACGCCCTGCTTGAGGGTGACATCCGCCATGCCGCACCCCTGACACCCGCCGCCCAGGCGGATATAAGCGATTTGATCTTTGACATCGACAAGGCTGATAAATCCCCCGTGGGAGGCAACGGAAGGGTTGATTTCTGTATCGAGCACCTTTTGAACGGCGACCGCTTCGGGTGTATCCAGCGCAGGCGGAGACTCCGGCGCTTTTTGCTCGGCCAAAACCACTTTTGGATTTTCGACTTTAAAACCGCTATTTTGAAGGTTTTGGATGAAGTCGATCTTGACATCTTCCAGGAATTTTGCATTTTTTAATTCGACATAGATTTTGATCCCGTCGCCGTCATAGCTGACATCCCCTGCATCTTCCTTTCCCTCTTCAACAAAAGCCAGGGCATATTCAACATTGGGGATGGTCCCTTTTACCGTAATCCGGAGTCCGATGACTTTTTTTGAATGTTGTTCGAGTTGTGTTTGCATCAGCGTTTCAATTCTTTTTTTCGCAATCTCTGTAACCTGGATCATAATGTATAGACTCCTTGAAAAATAAAGGGAATATCGGTATTCCCGAGTACAAAAAAACGTAAGGTGATGATATCATGGGGGCTGTACCGGGTCAATTTACATCTTGGCTGAAGGGTTATCTCATTGATCTCTCAATCAAAATCATCTTAAATAGCGCTTTATTCTCTAATGTTGTGAGCGTCCTTTATGATCTGCCCGAAATGTCTCATTGAAAACCCTGAAGATGCGGTGAGGTGCGGTTGTGGTTTTGATTTCGGGCTCGGAAAGACGCCTTTATACGAACGTGAACAAGCCGAACAGATCAAGACATGGCATTCCGAAGAACCCGGTATTGTTTCTCAGTCGTTCGGCGTGATGCTTTCTCCGGCAACATGGCTCATTGATAAAATCATTCCGCAAGCCTCTATCAGAGGGGTTCTTGATTTTTCAAATGCCCTGGCTGAGTGGATGGCCGATGAAAAAGATATTCTGCGGGATGCAGGGGTTTCGGACCTTTTGGAACTTAAGAAAAGGGATCTCCGGTTGTCAGATGATCTGGCCGATTCGGTCCATAACTGGGCCATTGGCATCGGGGCTGGCGCGGGCGGCGCAACGGGTGCAGTGGGCCTGCCCGGCATCATTGTTGATATTCCGACGATCATCACTTTTGCATTGCGGACCATTCACAAAATAGGGCTGTGTTACGGCTATCGCGTGAATACAAAGGAAGAAAAAGATTTTATCCTGGCCATCATGGCGGCTGGCAGCGCGAATGAAATGAGTGAGAAAATGGCGGCGCTTTCCTTGTTGAGATCGATCGGCGTCACGCTGGCGGGACAAACCTGGGAAGGCATCGCACGTCGGGCCGCAGTTAATCGATTCAGCAAGGAAGGCGGCATTATTGCGGTCAAAACCCTTGCGAAACAACTGGGCATCAATCTGACGAAACGAAAGGCATTGCAAGCCATTCCGGCCATCGGCGCTGTCGTCGGTGCATCCGCCAACGGCTGGTATATCAAAGAGGTCGGGTGGGCTGCGCGTCGGTCTTTTCAAGAACGATGGTTGTTGGATCAGTAAACAGCTTATTCCGATACATTGAGGTTTTTATGCAGAATGACGGCGATTTTGCAAATATGCAAGAAGGAGAAATCCGGGATGTTTACGATCGGCCAGAGGGGTTTTGGGGACGGATGTTTCAACGTCCGGACAGAACAGCCATTAAAATAAAAGACAGAATCGATATTTATAACAAAAAACCGGGCGTCTTCGGACGGTTTTTCCAACGTCCTGATAAAACCATCAAAATAAGACCGGCTTCAGATTAAGCCCGTTCAGGGCGCTTTTCGGTGATAATGTCTGAATCCCGAAAGATTGGGTGGTGTAATCAATATGCCGCGTCGTGGCCGCAACCTCGTACTTTTTTTATTTTTCATGTTTTCCGCAGGATGTGCCACGATGTCGAACGGCCGAAACTGGGGGCAGGATATGACGTTGCGTCCCGGTTGGGACCGCCTGAAGTCGGCGGCGATGCGTACGGTCCGGGACCCGCAGACCTGGGGTCCCTTGGCGGTTGCGGGCCTTCTTCAGATCAATGATTCGGACAGGAAAATTTCGGACTGGGCCGTGGATCATACGCCGGTTTTCGGTTCATCCAAAAATGCCCGGGATGCAACGGGTTGGACAGGTCAATCTCTTGACACGATTTTTTATGTCAGTCTGTTGGCGACCCCGAGCGGCGATGCGCCTGGGGAGTGGGTGCGAAACAAATTTCGTGGGGCGATGGTCGAGTTTACGGGATTTACCATCGCCAATGTGTCCGTTGATTTTCTAAAAGATGTCAGCGGGCGTGTTCGTCCGAGCAAGTCAGACGACAAGAGCTTCCCTTCAAGCCATGCCAGACGGTCGTCGGCAGACGTCACCCTGGCAACGCGGAATCTCGATGCGATGGCGCTCCCCCGCCATGTGCGTGTGCCACTGAAAACGGGGATGTATTCGCTGGGCCTTGTCTCGGCCTGGAGCCGTGTCGAAGCCCAGGCCCACTACCCCTCCGACGTGCTGGTCGGATGGGCGCTGGGGCACTTCTGGACGGCCTTCATCCACGACGCGTTTCTTTACAAGGAAGATCCTCTCTTTCTAATGCATTTCATGCCCGAACCGGATGGGATGCAGGTGCGGCTGCGCTGGCGGTTATAACCCAAATCGATTGTCTTGTCTGCTTGTCTTACACATTATGGATATCTCCGGAATGAGTGGCATTTGTTTTGACACTTCCCGTATCTCCATGTAAAGTAAGGGTATTGGAGAGGAAAACGGGATGAATCTTTTTGAATTGACTTTCAAAGAGGCGAGCAATGCCTTCGATGATGGTCAACTGGGTAAAGCAGAACATCTCTACCTTCGTCTCCTGGAAAACCGGCCGGAGGGATATGCGGATATTTTAAATAAACTCGGCGTTATTTCGTATCGGAATAATAAGATCGAAAAATCGATTGCTTATTACAAAAAGGCATTAAAAATAAATCCCCGTTACATGGAAGCTTCGATCAATTTGACGCTGGCTTATAATGATCTCGGCGCGTATGGAAAAGCGGGCGATACGTTTACAGACGCTGCGGAGTCTGTCCGAACAGGGCCCCCAAAACCGGATCCCTTTGTTCTGGGAAAACTGGCGAATGAGCACGCAAAGCTCGGAAATACTTATTTTGATCTGGGGCTGAAGGATGAAGCTTTGGAGGAATATCGCCGCGCCCTTTCTATGTGCCCTCAATTTGTGGATGTCCTCACTAAAATGGGGGTTGTTCTGCGTGAGAAGAACCGTCTGGATGATGCGATCCGCTGCTTTACAAAGGCGAAAGAAGTGAATCCGAAATACACGGCTGCAATGGTCCATCTCGGGGTGACATATTACCTCAGGGGGTTTTTCGATCTGGCGCTTGAGGAATGGGAACAGGCCAAAAAAATTAATGCTGAAGAAGAAGGTTTGAAAACCTGCCTCGCCTTGTTCAATAAAAAGATTGTTGAACCGGAATACCCGGTCAACGGCACCCAGAGATCCAGTAAAAATTCCAACGCAGCTTCCAACGTGAATTCCTCAGCCCGTAAAAAAAAGCCCCTGGTCTGGTAAGGCTTCTCTTGTCGAAGCCGGTTTCTTTTTCCCGCCTGCGCTGAATTTTAAAAAGAGCCGTCCCTTTTTCTGGTGCTCAGTCAGTATTACACACACAAACCCGCACAATGCCCTGAAGCCCAGGCCCATTGGAAGTTGTATCCGCCCAGCCAGCCGGTGACATCCAGCACTTCTCCGATAAAATAAAGTCCGTGGACGCCTTTGGTTTCGAAGCTTTTTGAAGAGAGTTCATCGGTGTCTACGCCGCCCGCTGTCACTTCTGCAAGCCGGTATCCGGCGGTTCCGGAAGGGATCGGCGTCCACTGATGGAAGTGCTGTGCGATCGCTTTGATTTCTCGCTGACTGCATTGATTGACGGCTTTGTCGTCGGCAATGCGACCGAGCCATCGTTGTGCCAGCCGTTTTGTGAGATGTTTCGACAGCAAATTTTTCAGGTTTGCCGTCGGACGGCGCTTCTGCCAATTTGGAATGGCTTCGCACAGGTTGAGATGGGGGAGGAGGTTAATGAGGAGACTGTCTCCCGGATGCCAGTAATTGGAAATCTGCAAAACAGCGGGGCCGCTCAAGCCTTTGTGCGTGATCAGCATGGCTTCGTGAAATGTCTGCCCGTTGCAAGAGACGGAGACGTTGGCAGAGGTTCCGGAAAGTCCTTCGGTCCATTTTAGCTCCGGTCCGTCCAGAGTGAGGGATACTAGTCCGGGCCGACAGGGGGTGACTTGCAAGCCGAATTGTCGGGCGCATCGGTGGCCGAAATCACTGGCCCCGATTTTTGGATAGGATAAGCCGCCGGTCGCAATCACGAGGGATTTGCAGTGGAAACTGCCCAGGGAAGTAGAGAGTTTAAAAAAATCGGGATGCTCAATTTTTTGAATGGTGCAGTTTGTTTTAATTTCCACCCGGCCGACGCGGCATTCTTCGAGCAGCATGTTTAATATGTCGCTGGATCGTCCGTCGCAGAACAGTTTCCCCGACGTTTTTTCGTGGTAGCGGATTTTGTGTCGCTCAACAAGGTTGATAAAGTCTTCCGGCCCGAAACGGCTGAGTGCGGATTTACAGAAATGGGGATTTTGAGAAATATAATGTTCCGCTTTGACGCATTGGTTGGTGAAATTGCAGCGTCCCCCGCCGGAGATGAGAATTTTCTTCCCGACGGTCTGGGCATGGTCCAGAAGTAGAACGGACCGTCCGCGTCTCCCGGCAGTGAGCGCACACATCAGCCCGGCCGCACCTGCGCCGATGATGATGACATCTTTTGCGTTTGTGAGGGGCATTTCAGAGGCGGGTCGGCGGAATTTGCCGAACACGACTTCGAGCGGTCAGCAAATTTTTACTGGTTTTTTTCGGTGTGATCATGTGTCGGGATGACAAGAACAGGGCGGGAAGCATGCTTTAATACCCCTTCGCTGACGTTGCCCACGAGTAAATTGTAGATTGCCCCATGCCCATGTGATCCCAGAATAATCATGTCAATGTCTAATTTTTCTGATTCGCTGAGAATGACCTGAATGATGGCGCCCTGTATAAGAAGGGCCGTGGTGTCTATGCCGGAATTGCGTAGCTTATCTGCTTCTTTTTGTAATTCTTTGTGGTCTTCATGGAATTTGTGGGCGACGTGTTTCCGAAGGGCGACCGGATCGGGGCCATAGTCAACGTATCCGCTGCCGTAGTCTGCAAAACCGCTTGTGTACCCGAACCCGACAAACCCCGGTTTTGGTTCTGCGACATGGAGCAACCAGACTTTGGAGGGCACCCCTGAGGCCCCTGATGCAAGGGATTTTACGACCTGCAAAATCTTTTGAGCTGTATGAGAGAAGTCAATTGGAACCAGCAGATTCATCGTCACTCCCTCAGCCACCACCAAGTTTTCGATTTTACGCCGATACCACTATTAATTCAATGGGTTGTCCAGATTTTACAGGTGTTTATTTCGTTTCAGACCCCTCATTTTGCCGCACTATCGAGGTCTTTTATGGGATGCATATTCTTGACCTTCTAAGCATTTATGTGATAGCTTTACCTTCTTTTTACTGAGTAGATTATTTCCTATGCTTCCAGAGAAACTTCAAGAAGGATTGACTTTTGATGACGTGATTCTGGTTCCTGCGCGATCCCCTGTGATGCCGCGTGATGTGAACATTCAAACACGATTGTCCCGACACATCAAGCTCCAAATCCCCATCTTGAGCGCCGCAATGGATACGGTGACCGAATCGAGAATGGCCATTGCCATGGCCCGTGAAGGCGGCATCGGCATTCTCCACCGGGCGCTTTCACCTTCGAAACAGGCTTCAGAAATCGATCTTGTGAAAAAATCTGAAAGCGGGATGATTGTTGATCCCATTACCATTTCCCCGGATCAAGCGCTTCACGAGGCGTTGGCTTTAATGACCCAATATCGGATTTCAGGTGTTCCGGTGACCCGGAAAGGAAAGCTGGTCGGCATCATTACAAACAGGGATTTGCGGTTTGAGCACCACCTGGACCAGAAGGTCTCTGACGTCATGACAAAAGACAAGCTGTTTACCGTTTCCGAAGGAACCACGTTGGAGGAAGCCCAGAAGATTCTTCATCAGCATAGAATTGAAAAACTCCCTGTGGTTGACGGAGATTTTGAGCTAAAAGGTTTGATTACCATTAAGGATATTGAAAAGAAAATACAGTTTCCGAATGCCTGTAAAGATCCTCTGGGTCGGCTTCGTGTGGGGGCTGCCGTGGGTGTTGGCGGAGACTCAAAAGAGCGGATTGATCAACTGATTCGGGCGGAGGTGGACCTCGTTGTTGTGGATACGGCCCATGCGCATTCGGTGTCTGTTTTAGAAGCCATTCGTTCGATTCGAGATGCCTATCCTGATCTGGAATTGGTGGGCGGCAATGTTGCGACAGGGGAGGCAACCCTTGATTTAATTAAGAGTGGGGTGGATGCCGTGAAAGTCGGCGTCGGTCCTGGGTCCATTTGCACAACCCGTGTGATTGCCGGGGCCGGGGTTCCCCAGTTAACGGCCATTTCGGATTGTGCAAAGGCTGCAAAAAAATTTGACGTTCCGATTATTGCCGATGGGGGGGTTAAATTTTCTGGGGACATTACCAAGGCCATTGCGGCCGGTGCCGATACGGTGATGCTTGGGGGGCTTTTTGCTGGGGCGGACGAAAGCCCTGGAGAAACGATTCTCCTCCAGGGGCGGAGTTACAAGGTTTATCGTGGCATGGGTTCCATCGGTGCGATGGAACGTGGCGGAAGAGACCGCTATTTTCAAGAATTTGAACCGGTTTCCAAGCTGGTTCCTGAGGGTATTGAAGGAAGGGTTCCTTCCAAAGGCAGTCTTTCTGGAATCGTTTTTCAGTTGCTCGGAGGCTTGCGCGCAGGGATGGGCTATTGCGGCACGGGAACGATTGAAGCACTTCGGAAAGATGCCCGTTTTATTCGCATTACGCATTCCGGAATTCGTGAAAGTCACCCGCACGATGTCATCATCACAAAAGAAGCGCCAAACTATGAGTTGGGCGGAATGTCCTAGTTGCATATTTTCGCAACCGAAATCCACAACAACTGAATGTCCAATTTGACCGAAACAATCGTAATTTTAGACTTCGGGTCGCAATACACCCAACTGATTGCCCGCCGCGTTCGCGAAAGCAAAGTCTATTCGGAAATTGTCCCCTACCATCTGAGCTTCGATAAAATAAAAGCCTACAATCCGGTTGGGATCATCCTTTCAGGTGGCCCTGCCAGTGTCTATGACCGGGATGCGCCTTTATGTGACCCGCGCATCTTCAACCTGTCCATCCCGATTCTCGGAATCTGTTACGGGATGCAGGTGATGACGCATCTTTTGGGTGGAGAAATCGCCCGGTCACTCAAGCAGGAATATGGCCGTGCCAGCTTACGTACGGATGGAAAGTCTCTTCTTTTGAAGTCGCTGGCACAAAAGATCCCAGTCTGGATGAGTCATGGTGACCGGATTGAAAGCCTCCCTCAGGGTTTTTCTGCCATTGCCGGGACTGAAAATTCACCCAGTGCGCTGATAGAGGATGGCAGGCGACATTTTTACGCACTTCAGTTTCATCCTGAAGTCGTACATACGCCGGATGGGCTTCAGATCCTCCAGAATTTTCTTTATCGAATCTGCCGATGCACGCAGGCGTGGGATCTGGGATCATGGGTGGCAGTGGCGAAAAAAGAGATTGACGCAGCTATTGGCAGTGGTCGCGCCATTTGTGGATTGAGTGGCGGTGTTGATTCCAGTGTGGCTGCAGTGCTGACCCAGAAGGTGATTGGAAAACGACTGACCTGCATTTTTGTCGACAATGGTCTTTTGCGGAAGGATGAAGGCCGAATGGTTGTTCAGGCCTTTAAAAAGCAGCTTAATCTAAATCTCAAATCGATTGATGCATCCGATCTTTTTCTGAAGCGGCTTTCTTCGACATCCAATCCGGAAAAAAAAAGAACGATTATTGGACGCACTTTCATTAAAGTTTTTAACGAAGAAGCCAAAAAAGTGGGCAAGGTTGATTTCCTTGTTCAGGGAACGCTTTATCCGGATGTGATTGAAAGCGTTTCTATCAAGGGACCCTCTGCAACGATCAAAACCCATCACAATGTCGGTGGACTGCCAAAGCGGATGCGTTTAAAAATGATTGAGCCGCTTCGTTCGCTTTTCAAAGATGAGGTTCGAAGACTGGGGCTCGAGTTGGGAATTCCCGAAGATCTCCTTTATCGACATCCTTTTCCCGGGCCGGGTTTGGCGGTTCGTATTATTGGAAAATTGTCCAGGGAACGATTAAACTGCTTGCGGGATGCCGATGCAATTTTTGACGAAGAAATTCGAAAAGGGGGGCTCTATCATAAAATATGGCAGTCTTTTGCAGTCTATCTCCCCATTCGGAGCGTAGGAGTGATGGGGGATGAACGGACCTACGAGAATGCGATTGCTTTGAGGGCTGTGACCAGTCAGGATGGCATGACTGCAGACTGGTTTGAGTTTCCTTACGATATTTTAAAAAGAATTTCAAACCGGATTATCAACGAAGTCAAAGGAGTGAATCGTGTGGTCTACGATATCTCTTCTAAACCTCCCAGCACGATTGAGTGGGAGTGAACGCCTTTTTCTTAATTTTAATAGACATATTGCATCCTCAAAGCTAATTTTCTTTCTGGAATCTGAAATGGTTTCCGGAAAGAGGAAATCGCGATGTTTCACCTCGTTGTTTATCATGAAGGAAGGGCATTTTATGCCAGTCCTGAGTTGGTCCAGCCTTTGCTTTATTAATAATTCGGAGCAACTCAGGTTGTCCTTGACCTATTTTCGTCATGGCCTTGCGCTCTAAACGTATGGGTGAGATGCGGTTGGGGCTGAGTATTTCAGCAATGCTGGATGAAGTAGGTGGACAACTTGGGTTGTTCCGAGGAGATACTTTAAAGTTTCAGGGCTTATTTGCAATGTTTAATATATGAATCGTTTAGGACGATATGACATCATTGAGGAGGTTGGCCGCGGGGCGATGGGCATTGTCTACCGCGGCTGGGATCCTAAAATTAACCGTGCGGTTGCTTTAAAGTGTCTGCGCCCGAGCGTTATTGAATTACGTGAAGGGGCCAGAAAGCATTTTAAGCAGGAAATGTATGCCCTTGGAAGAATGATTCACCCGAATATCGTGACGATTTTTGATGCGGGAGAAGATCCTTCTACCGGTTATATTTATATTGTTATGGAGTATGTCTCCGGATTCTCCCTCGCTCAGCTTCTCAAAGAGAATAGTTCACTGTCCATGGCTCAAACCCTTGAAATAGGCGCCCAAGTTTGCCGAGGTCTTGGCTTTGCTCATTCAAAGGGTGTGATTCACAGGGATATTAAACCAGGGAACATTCTCTTGTCGAAAGATTTGAAGACGCTTAAGATTACCGATTTTGGCATTGCGCGATTGGATACTACCGGCGGATCGCCTGACCGGAACACCGCGTTATATGTCCCCTGAACAGTGTCTGGGGGAAACGCTGGATGAACGATCTGATCTCTTTTCTGTTGGCAGCCTGCTCTACGAACTTCTGACACATCAAAGGGCTTACCCTGGAGAGACCGTGACGTCCGTGATTTACCAGGTGCTTCATGATACACCCGTGCCGCCTTCTGATGTTTCTTCTAATGTCCCACCGGATGTGAGTGATGCTGTGATGAAATCCATGCAAAAATCTCGGGAGAAGCGATTCTCCAGTGGGGAAGAGATGGCCAAAGCCCTTCTTTCTCCAGTGTTTCCCTCTAATATTGATGAACCGGATACCCTGGTGATGACTCAAGAGGCCGTTTCCAGACCACTTCCGTTTCGATGGCTTCAAATTTCAAGGTGGCAAGTGACCGGTTTGACTGCCATGTTGCTTGTTGTGGTCGGCATGTCCTTCTACTTTTCAAAAAATCAGACAGTGAAAGAGGTTCGCTCGGCACCTTCTCCCTCTGTTTCCGAGGGATTGATTGTCCTTTCAACGATGCCCAGCGGAGCTGATATTTTGATTAACGGAGATTTAAAAGGTGTGAGTCCATTGTCTCTCCGTCTTCCTCCGGGTGCCCATGATCTTATTGTGTCAAAGGAGGGGTATTATTCTCTTGAAGCAACTCTGGATTCACCTTCAGGAAAGGAAGTTCCAATCAAACTTCGATTGATGCCGGAAGACTTGCCATGAAAAGAATGAAAATTATTCTCTATCAGATAAGCGTATTTTTTTGTTGGATCGCTTTGTTGTTATTGTTTGATCTTCCCGTGGCGCGGGCATTGACGCCACTTCCTCTGAATAAAGGAACCCTTGCGCCGTCGTTTCCGGAATTAAAGGTGGAACCATCCCGTCCTTTGATGATTGTCTATTTTTTTAAGCTTTCTTCAAAGCCCTCCCTCAAGGGGCTTGAACATCTGAACCAACTCTACAAGCAATATCGGAATGCAGGTATTGGCATCATCGCGGTGACTCAGGACCCTTCTCAAAAAATTGCCCGATATTTAAAGAAACACCCCCTGCCTTTTAAAGTCGTAAGAGATCGTGGAAAGATTTTCGAAGACTACGGCATTCAAGTCGTTTTTCCGACCACATTCCTTCTCGGACCCGGAAAGCGTATTTCGGATATTTTAGTGGGGGGAGGTCTCTCTTCGCACCACCTGATGACGGCCATTGCGCAACGCAGTCTTCAGATGAAAAAGTCAGAACTGGCCTTGGAACTTTTTACGAAAGTGTTGGATGAAGACCCTGGAAATGCGGTTGCTCAGTCCGGACTCGGAAGTGTCTATTTAAAAGAAGGCGCGCTTGATCGGGCAGAGGCTGCATTTTCCAAGGCTGCTGATAAAAAAGCGGATGGTTCGACCCTTGATCCGGATGTCATTCTTGCGAAAGAGGGGTTGGTTGCAGTCCATGTTCAAAAAGGAGAGCCGGAAAAGGCATTGAAAATTGCGGAAGAGGTGCGCACTGCTGATCCGAAGAGTGGTCTTGCAGACTGGATTGAAGGTGCGGTTCGTGTCCGTCAGGGGGATCATGAAGGGGCCTTGCAGTCTTTTCATCAAGTCATTGACGGAAACCTGAAAACGGATTGGATGAAGGCGGACGTTTACAACCAGGCTGCGCGCATTTACTCTGAGCAGGGTGATTTGGGAGACGCAGAGTTGATGTATGACGAGGCGATTGCCCACAATCCTTTTTCTTCAGAAATCCTGACGAATCGGGGGGTGCTCTATGAAAAACAGGGGAAGCCTCAAAAAGCCCTCGCGTTTTATAGAGAAGCATTGTTGCTTGATCCGAAAGATGAGGTGCCTTTTCTGCTTGCAAAGCGAATGAACCAACATCTTGATTTCATAGAAGACGAGGCGAGGCGGAAGCAAATCAATGCCCTGGTTGCTGAACTTTCAGGTCGATTTCAGGATGGGAAATTTTCAAGACCACATCTTTCTGACAGTTGGTCATCCCGCCCGATGACGATTGCCTTTCTGGGCATTCAATCCATCGCAGGAGGATTAATCCGTGAGGGAATGGCCACGGTTCTGCAACAGGAAATTGCGCAGAATATGATGTCTTCCGGCCGTTTTTTGATGGTGGAGCGTGAGGTTATGGACAAGCTCCTTGAGGAGCTGAAACTGGGTTCTTCTGAACTGACCAATCAGGAAACAGCGCTTCGACTGGGAAAATTGTTTGCTGCACGTCTGATGATTACAGGCAGTCTTGTTCAGGCCCCCGGAGGCGTTCGCTTAAGTTTGCGGATCATTGATCCGGAAACTTCAGAGATTAAGATAACCTATGTCGATGAAATTGGTCCTGATAAAAATCTAATTGATCTTGCCGTACAGGCGGGAGAGCATATCCGACAGAAGATCCATACCCGCTACCGGCTCCGTGGAAAGATTGCAATGGTTGGAGAGGGTGGCGAGGTGGTGATTAACATTGGAAGAAAGCATGGTGTCTTGCCGGGAATGCGCTTGAAGGTGATCTCCAATGGAGAACCTTTACAGGTGGACGGGCAGATCATTGGCCATAAAAAGAAGCAGATCGGTCTCATTGAAATTATCGAAGTGGAACAGAGTGTTTCCGCCGCTAAGTTAATCGAACAGTCTGAAAAAATACAAAAAAATCAAAAGGTTATGGAAGATGTCAGTTCAGTTAAGTCGGATTTCTGAGCTTTCTTTATTCTGCATTGTGGTATTGACCGGGTTTGTTTTTACGGCTTGTTCCGGTCGGCAGATATCCCAAAAAAATCGATCCTCTCCCCGGGAAACCCTGACTGTTGCGGTAATGCCCTTTCAAGTACAGCATATTCAGCGACCTGTTTCAGGAAGCCCTGTGCCGATTTCCGCGTTATCTCGATCTCTGGTTGATCAAATTGAAGAAAAATTCATTGGATATCCGGGGGTGTCCCTCGTGGATCGGGAAGAGATTGATCAGGTCTTCCAAGAACTCTTTTTATCCAGCCATGAAGCCAGCCAGTCGGCGGTGCGGCTTCGGTTGGGAAGGCTTCTGGGCGCACAATATCTGGTGATGGGAACTTATACGCTGGTTGGTAAAGCCCTTCGAATGGATGCACGTATTGTCGAAGTCGAGCGGGGACGCGTTGTTGATAGCGTTTCAATGGATGGTTCTGTGACAGAAAGGGAGGCCATTGAGAGGTCTTTTTCTGAAAAAATCGTTGCAACCTTCTTGTCGAGCACAAGACGGTCGCTTCCTGAAAAGATGGTGAGCAGCGATGACCACTACTTAAAAGGGCGTTCACTTGAAAGAGAAAAAAACTTCACAAAGGCTTTGGTGCATTATAAAGCAGCCTTTTCCCTCAATCCTGAAAATCATAAAGTTTTAGATCGAATCGAAGCATTGTCATTCAAGGAGATGGAATGAAGTTCAATCTTAAAAAGGATTTTTTGAGAGATAACTTACTGATTAAAGAAAGAAATATAGACTGTTTTTCCCATATGGAGACTTATATTTTTTTTCTGGCATGGCTGCTTGTTTTCTCAATGTCATCGTCCGGGTGGTCCAAGGAATTACCCGGGGCTGCGCTTCCTAAAGCTTCCTTTACCCACAAAGAAATGAAGGAAATCTACAGACGTGGCCGTTATGACCAGGTAATTTCAAAATTAAGCAATCTTAATGAACTGGATTCTACTCAAGCCCTTTTCCTGGGCTTGAGTTATCTCAGAGAGGGTTCGTCAAAGAAGGCAATTTCTGCTTGGCAGCATTATGTTCACCTTGAAGAAGGAAGTGAGGGAGGTAGGACTGTCTCTCAGTACTTGACGATTCTTATGCAGAGAGAGGCGCGCCGGTCCGCCCGGAATCTTGTCTTGAAAGAAAAAAACCTTTTCAGGAAAATAAATCCAAAAGCCATCGCCGTTTCTCCATTTCAAAACCTGGGAAGCGAAGCGTTTTCTCCTCTTTCCAAGGGGTTGGCGGCCATGGTAATGACTGATCTTTCGAAAGTAAATGAGTTGACCGTTGTTGAGCGGATTGAAATGTCTGCCATACTGGATGAGCTCAGGTTGTCAAAATCAGGATTGGTCGATAAAAAAACAGCCCCTCGTGTTGGACGGCTTGTCGGGGCGGGAAAAGTGACGACTGGAACATACCTTGATGTTGAAGACAAGATCATGCGCCTAAATGCGGCGGTGACACTGACAGAGAACGGACGGCTTCTTTCTGCCTCAAATTCATCCGGGGAAATACCCACTTTTTATATTTTGGAAAAAAGACTGGTGTTTCAGATTTTGTGTGGTATCGGTTATTGCCCTGAAAATCTCGATAAACAAGTGCGTCTCGAAATCGAGAAAGTTCATACAAAAAATTTCCAGGCCTTCCGTTTTTATTCTGAGGGGCTTGATTTTCTTGACCAGGGGAAATATCGAAAGGCCTCCCAGGCCTTCTTTTTTGCGCTTGAAGAAGACCCGGCATTTAAGTTGGCCAGAAAGGCTTTACTTGAAACCCCGATTCTTCCATTTAATCTGGATGCGATGATTGCGGGTGGTGAATCGATCGTTTCAGGCGAAAATACCTTATTGACCCTGGGGCCCCTCCTGGTTTCCCCCTTGCCTGTCAAGGTCGCCGAATCTGATGGAACGTCGGTCAGGATTACGCCGGAAATTTTCCAGCAGCCGGTGACAGCAATCAAGGCGGGGGCGCCTGCGAATGTCCAGGTCCAAATCCAGATTAATATCTCAGAATCCGGACCATAGTATAAAGGATTTAAGTGCCCTTGATGCCCGTTTGTTGTAAAATGAGAAAGGTCCCATGGTGAAAAAAAGATGCTTTCTTTCGGTATGGCCCTTGTCTATTTTCCCCCTTGTTTTTTTTATGCTTCTTACAGCTTGTAGCGCTTCTGGTCCCTCTTTAGAAAATATTGAAAAAAGTGCTGGTTCAGAAGGAATGGTTTCTGTCGGGATTACTCTTAGAGTGCCTTCGGGCAGTAACCGTTTGCATCAGTCAAAACTCTCTGCGTTGACATTAGACGATCTCCGCTCGCTCAAGATTACCGTGACAGACGCCAATGGTTTGGTATTGACTGCTTCAGACGACATTTTTGTCTCTCCCGGTCAACTCATTGAAGTCTTTCTGAGTGTTCCTGCCGGACCTGCACGTCAATTCAGCGTTGAACTTTTTGACCGCGATGGAAGAGTGGTGCTATTCGGGATGACGGAAAGGGATCTGGGTGGACTTGCTTCTATCAGCATCCCGATTGTTGTGTCTCCGCCCCTGTCGATTGTACCTGAAATAATGACGGTTTCGACGGGGCATTCCGTACAGATCAATGTCATTTTAAGTGATGCTTTTAAAAGAAGTTTTGCGGATCCGACATTGCGTTGGGAAGTTGAGGGGATTATTGGTGGAAACACTGCATTTGGCTTAATTAAAATAACGAATTCTCTCTCGGCTTCTTACACTGCTCCGGAAAATATACCGGTGCAGGCACAGGTTCTTGTTAAGGCGCACAGCGTTTCCAGACCCGCATATTTTGCTTCAGTCATGATGGACATTATTCTTTCGCCGCAGGGACGATTTGTTGACAACGGTTCAGGATCTGACGAAACAGGTCCGGATGGCACTGTGTGCGGGGGAGAGACTTCTCCCTGTAAAACCGTGACGAAAGGGATTGAGGTGGCGAACCCCGGAGACACTGTTTTTATCAAAGCCGGCAGGTATGCCTTCACGACTTTTGGTCCTCCTGCCATTGAGATGAAGGCGGGAGTGAAAATTCAAGGGGCTGGGGCAGAGGTGACCTTTTTTGATTTTACGAGTGCCCGATCCGATGGCGGAATCGGCATCCGTGGTGCGAATGGCTCTGCAATTTCAGGCCTGACCCTCAGTGATGTCGGGTTGAATCAAATTGATCTGATCGAGACGGACCATACTGATTTCAGGATCAGTGGCAATATTTTTCTCTGGCAATGTGAGACCTGTCTCCACATAAAAAATGCGGTCCATATTCAGGGTGGAAGCGGAATCAGTGTGACTGGAAATGTTTTCAGTCAGAGGAGCTTGGGTTCGATTGTCCCGAATAGTACGTCAATTCTAATTGAAGGGAGCGCGACCCCAGCGATTGTAAATAATGCTATTTGGCGAAATCATATCGGTATATTGATTAGAGGCCAGGCGAATGCTCTGATCGAGGGCAATGAAATCCTTGGGAATGAACGTGGTATTCAGGTTGAGGCGTTCGCTGTTCCGGATATAGGCGGTGGTGGCCTTGGCAGTCTTGGCGGTAATATCTTAAGTTGTAATACGTCGGTGGATCTTTTGAATAACACCCCCGGGATGCTTTTTGCACAGAGCAATCAATGGGATCATGAGTCGCCCGAAAGAGGCTCCTTGATTGGCAATGGAATCGATATTGTCATGGGTCATGGGGAGGGTAATGTTGATGCCAGTGGCGCATCATTTTACTCTTTTGCCCCTTGTCAGGTGGGCATCACAGTCTCGTCGAATAGTGGTTTGGCGACAAGCGAAGTCGGCGGTATCGATACGTTTACGGTGGTTTTGAATACAGAACCCACTGAAAACGTCATTCTTGATCTGGCGAGCAGTGATGTGACGGAAGGAATTGTTACTCCTTCCATCCTCACTTTTACGCCGGTAGATTGGGATATCCCGAAGCTTGTGACAGTGGCGGGACTTGATGATGCCCTTGAAGATGGCGATGTTCTTTACCGTATTCTCATTGCCCCAACAGAAAGCGTTGATCCCTTGTATCACGGGATCGACCTGGCTGACCCGTTGGTGATGAATCAGGATAACGATGTTTCTCTTTCTGTGTCTGTACAGGGGAGCGGCAGTGTTGCGATGAATCCGCCTGGGGTCCTTTGTTTTCTTGATTGCACGGAAATTTTTACGGAAGGGACTTCTGTTCTTTTGACAGCGGCCTCGGATTCCCAGTTTGAATTCGTGGGCTGGGATGGAGATTGTGTCGGAAATGCCCTTTCGGTCACGGTGGATATGGCCGATGTACGACATTGCTCCGCGACTTTTCGTTTGAAAACATTTACGCTCAGCGTCATTCCCACAGGAAGTGGAGATGGAATGGTAAGATTGAACCCGGATAGCATTCACTGCCCACCGGATTGTTCAGTCGTTTTTCCAATCGATACGCAGATTTCTTTACTTGCCAGTCCGCAGACAGGTTCATTTTTTGCCGGATGGACAGGTCATCCAGACTGCGACGATGCGTTGGTCTCAATGACTCAGGATATGACTTGTGAAGCAAGGTTCGAAACAAACGCCCCGCCGCGGATTACCCGTTTTACAAGTGGTCGATCCCTGGTTCCACTTGGAGAAACGACCAGACTCTTTTGGACTGTAGAAGGTTTTGCAAGCTCACTGCAGCTCAATCCCGGAGGGGTCGAAGTCCGTGATTTAACGACGACGAATGTGATCCCTTTTCCGGTTGGAAAGGCTTCGTCCAATGCCCGATCCTACTTCAAACTATTTGCAACAAATCCGGTATTGATGGAAGAGGCAGCGGAACTTACTTGGGCGAAAGGAATGGAGGGGAGCGGTTTCAATGAAGGTCTGGGTATTGTCGTGCTTTCGGATGGCAGCAGCATTGTGACGGGCCGTTTTGAAGGGGTGGCGACTTTTGGTTCGGGAGAAGAGTCTGAGACAGTTCTTAGGTCTTTTGGGGGATCCGATATCTATGTCGCGCGTTACCATGCAGACGGTTCTCTTATTTGGGTGAGACAAGCCGGAGGCGCTCAGGATGACTGGAGCAACGCCATTGCAATCCTTCCAGACGAGAGTGTGGTTTTGACGGGCCGCTTCGATTTGGAAGCCACCTTTGCACGGGGAGCGACCAATGAAACAGTGCTTGTCTCAGAAGGAAGAGAGGATGTTTTTATCGCCCGTTATAGCCGGGAGGGTGTTCTTGTCTGGGTAAAACAGGCTGGAGGAGGGAGTCGGGAAGAAGGGTTCGGGGTTGCGTCTTTTCCTGATGGCAGTTTTGTGATCACCGGTTTTTTCTCATCAACGATCCACCTTGGTGCTGGTGAGGAAAACGAAACAAGCCTCAGATCCGAAGGCAGGTCAGAGATCTTTATCGCACGCTACAACGCGAATGGAACGCTTTCATGGGCGAAACGGGCTGGGGGGACAGGTTCTGAATCGGGTCTTGCCTTGGCGACCTTTTCGGATGGAAGTGCCGTAGTGACTGGAAGGTTCAGCCAGACCATTGTTTTTGGCGATGCTGAGCCAGATGAAACAGAATTATCATCGATAGGGAATGATGATATCTTTATTGCCCGCTACCATGCAGATGGAATGTTTGACTGGGCACGGCAGGCAGGGGGAAGCGGGAAGGATAGAGGCCATGGTATTGCGTCTTTGCCGAATGGCAGTGTTGTTGTCATCGGCCGATTTGAGGAGCGTGCAACCTTTGCCCCGGGAGAACAGAATCAGACAAGCTTGTTATCGAGCGGGTTGGATGATTTTTTCCTGGCACGCTATCAGCTGAATGGTTCGCTTGACTGGGTCAAACAGGGTGGTGGAGTCGGCAGCGATGTCGGAAATGCGGTTGCCGCATTCCCGGATGGAAGTGTCGTGACCACAGGACACTTCACGGATGCAGCCACTTTCGGGTCTTTAGAAAGACAAGAGGCCGTTCTCACATCAAATGGAGAAGAGGATGTTTTTGTTGCGACCTATCACTCGGACGGCACTTTAAACTGGGTGATGCAGACAGGGGGATCGGGTTTTGACAGCGGTAAGGGTGTCGCATCTGCCTCTGATGGGAGCGCTGTGATGACGGGAAAAACCGTTGCCGGAAGTTTTGACACTTTCATTACACGCTACACGCCCATCAATTATCGATTCATTGAGTTTTTTCTTCAGCCAGATGGTTGATCAAGTTAAATGTATGAACGATTGTGGGGCAAACTTAAGGAGAATGGCGTGAGGATTCTTGTTTATTGGGTCCTGTCTTTTTGCCTGTTTTTCTTAGTGACATATCCAGCTTTGCCTGCTGAACCATCACAAGAATATTATATTTTTATTTCAGACGGAATCTCAAAATTGCAGGAGAATGATTTTTCCGCCGCACTCGGGTATTTTGAGACAGCCCTCTCTCTGGACCGCGAGGGTGTGGAGGCCCATTATTATCTTGGCGTGACCCATGCGCGTACAAGCAGAGTTAAAGAAGCTGAAACACATTTACTTAAAGCACTCTCAATTGACCGGACCTTCCTTGCGGCTTACTTTGACTTGGGTGTCCTGTATTATCAAATTAGAGAGGACGAAAAAGCGTTGAAGGCCTTTGGGACAATCGAGCAGATTGACCCGGGACGGGCTCGGGTTCACTACTACCAAGGCTTGATTTATCGGCGTAATGGAAAAATGGATGAAGCGGCAGATAAGTTTGAAAAAACCGTCTTGTTGGATCCGAGCCTTGATGCTGAAGTTCGTTTCCAGGCAGGGACCGCCCATTTTGAGGGAGGGGCGCTTCAATCGGCAAAAGAGGCCTTTGAAGGGATTGTCAACGGTTTTCCTGAAGGCACTCTGGCCACCCCGGCGCGTGATTTCATTGATCAGATTGATCGGGTGATGAAAGAAAAAAAGAGATGGCGACTCAATGCTTCTCTTGGTCTTCAGTATGATGACAATGTGATTCTTGATCCGAATACAGACTCTCCTGCAGCGAATCTTGTCTCGGACAAAGATGGTTTTTTAACGACTATTTTTCTTCAAGGTCGATATCAGTGGTTGAAAATGGATCATTGGGATGGAAATCTTGCTTACAGTTTTTATCAGAATCTCCATAACGACAGTGCCTTGGATGACTTCAATATCCAGAATCATCATTTTTTTATCAGTGGTGAGCACAGGGAAGGTCGATATGATTTACGCCTGAAATATGAGATTCAGCTTGCGACATTGGGAGGATCTTCTTTCCTCTTCCGACAAACAGTGGGGCCTGAATTGAACATTCGACACTCAGATGACCACCTGACGGAAATTGCCTATGAACTTGGCAAGAAAAATTTTGAGGCGGTTAGCCCGCTTTTTTCCAGTAATTCTGATCGCGATGTGAATACCCAGAAGATTGCCATGACACATTTTGTCCAGTTTCCGGGATATTTTATGTTACATGGCGGTTATGCTTTTGAAAAAGAGAATGCGAAGAATCGCCCAAACCAGGATGACTGGACCTATGGTGGGAATCGTTATCGGGTCGGCGGCCGTTCCCCTTCCTGGAAAGAGTGGACCCTGTCTTTTGAAGGTGAATGGCGGGATCGTCGCTACAGCAATTTGAACCAGTTATCCCCTCAAAAAAAAAGGCGTGATGAGGACCTTCTCCTGATTTTCGTGCTTTCCCGACCGATCCGTGAGTATGTCGATCTCGCTATCCAATCCCTCCACCAGAAAAACCATTCAAATATCCCTGCCTTTGATTATCGCCGAAACATAACGGGTTTGATCGTGACAGTGAGTTATTGAAGGACTGGTCTCGTTATTTCTTAAAGTGTTCATGGGTGTTCCAGTTCGTCGGCGGGTTGCCCTTCCAATTATTTCGAAATCGCTTTTTTGAGCGATGTGATCAGGTCTGATAATTTGGCAAGATAATTCGGGTTGTCTGGTGCGGTTGCGATGATTCGGACAAGGGCGCTTCCGACGATGATGCCATCTGCACTTCCGGCGATTTTTGAGGCTTCTTCAGGGCTTGAAATACCGAAACCGGCGGCGACCGGTCGGTCGGTCATTTCTTTCAGTGCTGAAATTCGTTGAGAGATGGATGCCCAGTCCTTCAATGTGGTGCCTGTCACGCCGGTGACGGGAACATAATAAACAAAGCCGCTTCCCGCCTTCAAAATCTTTTCAATTCGTTCAGGCGGAGTGGTCGGTGCGACCAGAAAAATCAGGTCAATCAGGTGTTTCCGGCCTTGATGGATGAAATCTCTGGCTTCTTCAATAGGAAGGTCGGGAATAATGATTCCATTGACGCCGTTTCGTCGGGCCGCTTTAAAGAAGTTTTCAAGTCCGAAGGCATAAATCGGGTTGCAATAGGTCATGAGAATGAGGGGAATTTTTGTCTGCCTTCGAAGGGTTTTGACGAGGTCGAGCACTTTTGTGAGTGTGACGCCCTTTTGAAGGGCTCGATCTGCGGCTTGCTGAATGGTGGGACCATCAGCAATCGGGTCTGAAAACGGGATGCCAATTTCAATGATGTCTGCCCCTGCTTTCTCCATTTCGAAGACGATGCTTAGGGTTTCATCCAGGGATGGGTCGCCTGCCATTACATAGGCGATCAGGGCTTTGTCACCCATTACGCCCACATTTTTAAGCGTTGCCTCAATCCGGCTCATTTTGCCTCCCGTGTTTTTCTCTTGTCGCTCCCGACAGGCCGCAGATCTTTGCAATCTGGTCCACATCTTTGTCGCCGCGCCCTGAGAGGTTGACGATAATGAGTTGATCTTTTTTCATGGAAGGGGCGATTTTAACGAGATGGGCAATCGCGTGTGATGATTCGAGGGCAGGGAGAATGCCTTCTGTTTCTGAAAGGAGTTGGAAGGCGGCGAGCGCCTCGTCATCAGTCACAGAAGTGTAGGTAATTCGGCCACTGTCCCGGTAATAGCTGTGCTCCGGCCCGACGGCGGGGTAGTCTAGGCCAGCGGAAACGGAATGGGTTGCCTGGATTTGTCCATCTGCGTTTTGGAGCAGCATGGACATCGTGCCGTGAAGCACTCCAATTTCGCCGCTTGCAAATCGGGCGGCATGTTTACCAGTTGTAATTCCCAGTCCGCCTGCCTCGACACCGACCAAAGCAACAGAAGAATCGGAAAGGAAGGGGTAAAAGAGGCCGATGGCATTGCTCCCGCCGCCGACACAGGCAAGTAAAAGGTCCGGGAGTTGACCGGTGAACCGGAGGATTTGTTGTCGCGCCTCCTGACCGATGACGGCCTGGAAATCCCGGATCATCATCGGGTAGGGGTGGGGACCGAGCACGGAGCCGAGAATATAATGGGTGTCTTTGACGTTTGTGGTCCAGTCACGAAGCGCTTCATTGATGGCATCTTTCAGGGTCCTGCTCCCGACATCGATTCCCGTCACTTTGGCACCCAAGAGGCGCATTCGAATGACATTGAGCGCCTGTCGCTCCATATCTTCAGTGCCCATGTAGATTTCACAGGCCAGGCCGAAGCGGGCGGCGACGGTGGCGACGGCCACGCCATGTTGCCCCGCGCCGGTTTCCGCGATGACACGCTTTTTCCCCATGATCCGTGTCAGTAAGATTTGCCCGATGGTGTTGTTGATTTTATGCGCCCCTGTGTGACAAAGATCTTCTCTCTTGAGGTAGATTTGGGCGCCTCCCAGATGTTCGGTCAGACGTTTGGCAAAATAGAGCGCGGTGGGACGGCCCACATAATTTTTGAGATTTTCGCTTAACTCATTTTTAAACGCCGGTGTTCTCCGGACAGCCTGGTATGTAAGTTCTAATTCCTGGAGTGCAGGGATGAGCGTTTCGGCAACATATCGT
The DNA here is from genome assembly GCA_046756725.1 of Nitrospiria bacterium. Lineage (GTDB taxonomy): Bacteria > Nitrospirota > Nitrospiria > SBBL01 > JAADHI01 > JBHHWW01. The sequence goes on from JBHHWW010000001.1 coordinate 24,541, forward strand.
CCACCGTAGGGGCCGAAGCGCCCTTTTTTATTCGGTAGCTGCGGCATTGCCAGTTCCTTTTTCTTTTGCGGCAGAAATAAATGCTCTCATTTTCCTTGGGTCTTTCTTCCCTTTTTGTCTCTCGACCCCGCTGCTGACATCGACGCCGTAGGGCTGAACGGTCTGGATGGCTGTTTTAACATTATTTGAGGTCAGTCCTCCAGCCAGAATCACTTTTCCGAATTGTTTTGCAGGGGTGGCGAAGTTCCAATTGAACGCGATTCCACTGCCGCCCGCCACTTTTTCGTGATAGGTATCCAGAAGAATGGCGCGTCCGGAAGCGGAGATAAACCCCTTGAGGGAGCGTTCATCTTTGACCTGGATGACCTGGATCGCCCGGTGGGAAAAGTGGAGGAGTGTTTTGTGGGGAAAATCTCCGTGAAATTGAATCAAATGGACGCCGGAGAGGGCGATCAGATTCTGAATATCTTCAATTTCTGAGGCGGTAATCACGGCCACTGTGGTGATAAAGGGAGGCAGCTTTGAGATGATTTTTTTTGCTTCGATGGCTGAAATATGTCGTGGGCTTTCCGGGGCGAAGACGAAGCCCAATGCATCCGCACCCAGTGCTACCGCTGAAAGCGCATCTTCTAAATTTGTAATGCCGCAGATCTTGACTTTCACCTCTGAAGGTCTCATTCCTGAAAATCTCTAATGATTACAAGCCTTCCGTAAACAAGCCTTTTATTTTTTCGTTTATTTTTTCAGAAGCCATGAGTGATTCGCCAATTAAAACAGCATCGATCCCGGCCTCTCCAAGCCGGACGATTTCCCTTCGGGATGAGATGCCGCTTTCGCTGATGATGGTGCGATCAGATGGAATCTCCGGAAAAATCCGGAAGGTCGTTTCAAGATCGGTCTGAAATGTTGTCAGGTCTCGATTATTGATGCCGATCATGGGTGCCCATTCAATGACTCGCTCCAATTCTTTTTCATCATGAATTTCGACAAGCACGTCGAGTGAAAGTTCTTGAGCCAGATCAAAATAATCTTTCATCTGTCTTTTTTCCAGAAGTGCTGTGATGAGAAGGATTGCATCCGCTTCCCAGGCCCGTGCCTCGTATATTTGTAGCTCATCAATCATAAAATCTTTTTGCAAGAGGGGCAGGGAGACCTTTTTCCGAACCTTATGAATATAGGAGGGATGTTCCAGGAAATAATGTTCTTCCGTCAGTACGGAAAGGGCTGCCGCGCCATTGTCTTCATAAATTTGTGCAATTTCAATGGGGTCAAAAGATGCTCGAATGATGCCTTTTGAGGGGGAAGCCTTCTTTATTTCAGCGATGAGATGGGGGCGGGGGCGACCTTGATGTGTCACTGCATTTTTGAAAGGACGGGTTGGTTCTGTATCTGCAATTTTTGATTGAACTTCCTGAAGATATCGCCGACCTTTTCGCTTGCCCACGGCCGCCCGCTTTGTTGCCGCTATTTTATCTAGGATGTTCATCACGATACTGGATTATTGGTGGGTCATCTCTTGGAGTTTCTCAAGTTTCGACATCGCCTTTCCGGAATCAATCGATTCTGCCGCGATCTGCAGGCCCTCCTGAAGGGTCTTTGCTTTTCCGACGGCGACCAGGGCAGGCGCTGCATTCATGAGAACAACATCTCTTCTTGAACTTTTTTCTCCCCGGAGAATGGCGAGAAGGATGGCCGCATTTTTGTGGGCATCTCCGCCAATCAAATCTCTTATCTGTCCCTTGGGAAGTTGAAAGTCTTTTGGTTCTATAAAATAGGCGGCAACACGGCCTTTTTTCCCTTCGGACACACGGCTTTTTCCAGTGTTTGTTATTTCATCCAGGCCGTCCATGCCATGCACGATAAAACAATGTCTCGAAGAAAGATTGACCAAAACTTGCGCAAGAAGGTCGGTCAGTTCCGGAGCGAAGACGCCAAGGACCTGAATCGAGGCCCTCGCAGGATTGGTCAAAGGGCCCAGGATGTTAAAAATGGTCCGGATTCCGGTTTCCTTTCTTGGAATGACGGCATGTTTCATCGCGCCATGGAAGAGCGGGGCGAAAAGAAATCCAATGCCGATCTTGTTAATGCAGGCTTCTACTCGATCAGGGGAGATATCGATTTTCACCCCGACCTCTTTTAATACATCTGCGCTTCCGCAAGCGCTCGATACCGACCGGTTTCCATGTTTGGCAACGGTGGCACCTGCACCTGAAACGACAAAGGCTACGGTGGTCGAGATATTAAAGGTGTTTTTTTTGTCTCCTCCCGTACCGCAAGTATCCACGACCAGTGGATCATCGACGCGGACATGGATTGCTTTTTCCCGCATGACACGCGCCGAGCCGGTAATTTCGGAGACCGTTTCTCCTTTCATACGCAAGGCTGTGATGTAAGAAGCAATTTGCGAAGGGCTTGCGGCGCCCTCCATGATTTCTCTCATGACGGCTTCGGCTTCGGCTTCATCCAGGTCAATGCGTTCTACAATCTTACTGATGGCTTCTTTAATCATTCTGTGATTCCTCAAAGCAGTGGATTTGTGAGTTCCTTTCGTTGTTTTGATTCGAGTGCCCTACATTTTTAGAAAGTTTTTCAACAGTTTCTTGCCGACACCGGTCAAGATGGATTCCGGGTGGAATTGCACTCCCTCGATTGGAAGACGCTTATGCCGGATTCCCATAATTTCTCCTTCATCTGTCCAGGCAGTCATCTCAAAAATGTCGGGCAATGTGTCTCTTTCCAGAATAAGTGAATGGTAGCGGGTCGCTTCAAATGGCTGGGGGAGATTGTTGTAGATTGTTTTCCCGGTGTGAGCAATCATCGAGGTTTTTCCATGCATTAAGCGATCTGCCCGAATGACTTTCCCTCCGAATGCCTCACCAATGGCTTGATGACCGAGACAAACACCCAGTATGGGTATTTTCTTGCCGAAGGTTTGCACTATCGCAATGGAAATGCCTGCATCTTTCGGTATTCCCGGACCGGGAGAAATAACGATTTTTTCGGGTTGCCTTTGTTCTATTTCGGATAAGGTAATTTGATCGTTACGATATACCGTGATGTCTGCGCCCAGTTCACCTAGATATTGAACCAGGTTGTATGTAAATGAGTCGTAGTTGTCAATGACGAGGAGCATGTTGCCGCCCTTGGGGTTCAAGACCATTATTGGCCAAATCCAATGCCGCCAACATCGCCTTGGCTTTATTGACTGTTTCCTGATATTCCCGGTCCGGGTCAGAATCGGCAACGATGCCTGCTGCTGCCTGTACGTTTGCCTGGTTCCCTTCAATAACGATTGTTCGTATGGTAATGCAGATATCCATGTTGCCTTGAAAGCTGAAATAGCCCACGGCGCCGGCATAGAGCGAGCGACTTTCCGTTTCGAGTTCGTCTATGATTTCCATTGCCCGTATCTTGGGTGCGCCGGTGACGGTGCCAGCTGGAAAACAGGCTTTTAAAACGTCGAAGGCATCTTTCCCTTTTTCTAAGTCACCAGCCACATTGGAGACGATGTGCATGACATGAGAGTAGCGCTCGATCACCATTAATTCATCCACTTGAACAGTGTCATATTCACATACACGGCCGATGTCATTCCGCCCGAGGTCGATCAGCATGACATGTTCTGCACGTTCTTTCGGGTCTGCGAGAAGCTCTGCTTCCAGAGCCTTATCTCCTTCGGGAGTGTGGCCGCGAGGACGGGTTCCGGCAATGGGACGTGTTTCGACCCGGTTCTCTTCAAGGCGGACGAGTACTTCCGGAGAGGTTCCGACCAGGTGGTTCTGATCTAACTGGAGATAAAACATGTAGGGTGAGGGGTTGATGGTTCGAAGGGCGCGATAGACCATGAATGGGTCTGTTTTAAGTTCGACAGAAAAACGTTGTGAAATCTGAACTTGAAAGATATCTCCTGCCTTAATATATTCCTTTGCCTTCAGAACGGATTTTTTAAACCGATTCCGGGTGACATTTGAGGTCGGTGTATTTCCCTCCTTTGTTGCTCCTAAGGCATTGTTTTGTTCAAGGGGACGGTTTAAGCAGGCGATTAAGGCATCGATTTTTTCAATGGCCTGATCATAAACACCCCTCAAGTCCTCACCTTTAATCACCGCATTGGAGACAACCTTAATCCGGTGCTGTACGTTGTCGAAGATCAAGAGACTGTCGGTAATGAGGAAGAAGAAGTCAGGCGTTGCTTTGGGTGGATGCCGGGAAGTTATTGGCTCAAAAAAACGGACCATATCGTATGCGAGATAACCGACGGCACCTCCGAAAAATCGAGGCAGTCCTTCTACATTGACTGGCTGATACTCAGAAAGAATCTTTTTCAGAAAGTGAAGTGGATCTTCGCCGGTCGGGTGTTTCTCCACCTTTCCATTCCGGGTGACGATTACTTCCGACGGCCCCCCTTGGATGATGACAGAAGGATTGGTTCCGAGAAAGGAATATCGTCCCCATTTTTCACCGCCTTCGACCGATTCAAAGAGGAAAGGATAGTCCCCTTTTCGTATTTTAAGAAAGGCAGAAACAGGGGTTTCGCAATCAGCGACAACTTCCCGATAAAGGGGGACGAGATTCCCTTCTTTGGCTTTTATGGAAAATTGCTGAAATGACAGATTTAACAACCGATACAACCTCAATTCCGGGGCGCAAAGCTATCATAGAGATTGTAAAAGTGTCAATAATTCTAGGGAGTTAATGTCCGGATATAGGGGATGCATTTCATGTCAGGGATGAGCAGATGATGAACACAATGAGGAATATATGCTTTGATTCAAGTCGATGAAAGGAAGAGGATGTCTGATTTGTTTGGCATAAGAGATAATTTTGACCGGTGGTTTCATGCAATTGGTCTGTCATTTTGGTGATATGTTGATCGAGAAAATAAGGAAGATTCATATCCGATCAGAAATTTAAATGCTATGAAAAGTATACAGATATGATGTTTTTTGTGTGGGTTGTGAAAGGATAAATAGTGATTTTGTATGGCTGTAAAAATGTTTGACAAGGTAGGGAGGGTATGCTATAAATTCCCCGTTTTGAGCCGGTTGCCTGGTGCCGTCAATCTTCCATAAGTGGTGACTTTAGCTATGGAAATTGGGCGTAGCGGCAAGCTGTTTTGTTCCACGAAAGAAGGTGTCTGAATAGGTTATACGTGATGTTCCAGGGAGGGTGATTTATTCATTGTCCATGTTGTTGCTGGGATTCACACTTCATTAATATTGAACCATTTCTGTCCTACCCACAATCCCTTTTAGGAGTTAAAGGGGTGGGTCCTTGTCTCGGGAAAGGGTTTGACTTTTGAGTCGAACGAAAGAAGTTAGTTTCAAATCAACCCTTTATTCTCTCGTCTTTTTATTTTTCTTTGTTGTTCCTACTTTAGCAACGGCTGAGCCTGACCCCATGGTCGGGAAACATCTGTTTCGTCATTACTGCGCCGTCTGTCATGGTTTTTCAGGCAAGGGCGATGGGATTAATGCCGATCATTTAGGCGATGTGCATCCGACTGATCTGACCACGTCTGAGTTTGACAAGTATGACGATGAGGAAATTTATGAAGTCATTGAAGGAGGGGGGGCAGCGGTCGATATTTCTTATTATATGCCTCCTTGGGGCGGCGTCTTTGATGAAGAGCAAATACATAGCATTATCGCATATGTTCGGACTTTGTCGGCGGCGCAGGGCAGTCCGATTTCGGATATGGTGCGGGTTCCTGTCAATCGAAGTGGGAAGAAGGAGTGTCGCGTCTGTCATGTAGAAACGACGAGTGTCTTGCGGCCCATCGCACCCAATATTGGACATGAAGGGAGCAAGTTGAAGCGCGATTGGCTAGAGACTTTTTTGAAGCAGCCGGAGAAGTTGAGGCCGATTGGTTTTATGCCCTTCACGAAGTCGAAGATGCCCAATTTTTACTTCACAGATGGCGAGGTGACTGCGCTTGTCGATTATCTGATGACACTCAAGGATGAAGGTATTGACGAAAGCGTTCTGATGGGTTGGGATGCTTCAGATTCAGCATTGATCGAAGAGGGGCAGTTCCTTTTTGAAGAAGAGTTCGCCTGCGACGGCTGTCACAAACGGTCTCCTGGCGGCGATGGCGGGATCGTCGGGCCAGAGCTGTCGTATGCAATGGAACGGATTCGCGTGGAGTGGATGTTTTACTGGATTAAAAACCCGCAAGCGATTCATCCAAATTCTCCAATGCCGAATTTCAGGATGTCGGATGAACAAATCCGGGCTGTTCTCGCTTATATGTCCAGTCTGAGTGAGGGGCGTTCAGTTGCAGCAACTGTTGCGGATGTTTCAGGCAGTGCGACCAGTATTGCGCGGGGAAAGAAAATTCTCGAAGGAAAGAACTGTGTTGGGTGCCATCTGGTTGATTCATTTAATAGTCAGTTGAAGGTCGAGGGTGATTCCCTCGGGGCGAGTGATTCGTCCGAAGGCATAGAAGAATAAAACGTTGAAAAGGGGGGCAAGAATGACGAAGAGGGTTTCGCTTTGGGTGCTGGTTTTGTTCGCAGTATTAATGCTATTGATTCCTGATTTGGGTCATGCAAAAAAAGATGATGATAAGCCCTTAAAACCTGTTCCTAAAGCCTATGCGGACAAGAAAATGCCGAGTGGGTGGTGGACCGATGCAAAAATTATTGCAGAGGGAAAAGAGATCTTTGAAACACGGAAGATAGAATACATTTACAAGAGGAAGAAAAAGGTTGCAAAAGAAGGTTGTGCGACCTGCCATGCGATCAATAAGAAAAAAGACCGCCCAAAAAAGCGGGGTGCCCGTGACTTTCGCGTAGCAAAACGGATGAACCGTTTTTCAGAGTCCTACTGGTTCTGGCGGATTGCCGAAGGGGTTAAGAAAACGGCAATGCCCGCGTGGAAAAAAGAGCTTACCGACGAAGAAATTTGGAAAACGATAGCCTACGAGCATACTTGGTCGCATGGGAACAAGCCTGCGGTTCATGATCATCCGGAAATTGAACATACATTTGAAAAATGATCGATAATAAGCTGTTAGAAGCTTACATTGTGAAGTACTTTTGTTGGAATAAGGTAGTTTAGGACAGGAAACCAGAGAAGACATGGAAGTTGAGTCTATTAAGCCGTTCTTAGCTGTTATGATCCCTCTTGTCGGGTCCGTGTTTATTATTTTGGCCCGGAAGAAGCCGAATGTTCGAGAGGTCTGTACCTTGGTTACTGCCTTCGCGATGATGTTTTCTGTGATCGCGATGATTCCTTCTGTCCTTTCGGGAGAATTGCTTCACTATACTTTATTTACATTTTGGCCGACCGTTCCGTTTGGATTGCGTGTGGATGGGTTGGGGCTTGTTTTTGCGCTTGTCGCTTCTATCACGTGGGTTCTTACGAGTTTTTATGCCATCGGGTACATGCGAAGCCTTAATGAACATGCGCAAACGCGTTTTTTTTATTGTTTCGCGGTCACGCTGTTTGCCACGATGGGGGCGGCCTTCTCGAACAATTGGTTCACGCTTTTTATCTTTTACGAGTTGATCACCTTTTTTACCTATCCCCTGGTTGCTCATCATGAAACCAACGAAGCATGGGAAAAAGGGAATAAATACCTCGCATATCTTTTGGGGACCTCCAAGGTCTTTCTAATTCCTGCTATTCTTGCGACCTACTATTTTGCGGGTTCTATCGATTTTAAGCCAGGAGGGATTATTCCTGTTGATGCAGACAAAACATTGTTGATAGGTATTTTTGTTCTCTATTTGGCTGGGATTGGGAAAGTGGCCTTCATGCCGCTTCATTCCTGGCTCCCTGCTTCGATGGTCGCGCCGACGCCTGTTAGTGCTTTGCTGCATGCGGTTGCCGTTGTGAATACAGGTGCATTTTGTGTCCTCCGTGTCATCATCAACATCTTCGGATTTGATTTGGTGGGGACGTTGCATATCTCGACGTGGAGTCTTGGGGAAATAACGGCGGTGATTGCTTCCTTTACGATTATTACGGCCTCAATTTATTGCATGAAGGCGAATAACCTGAAAGAACGGATTGCCTATTCGACGGTGAGTCAGCTTTCCTATATGGTCCTCGGGGGCGCACTTTTGACACCCAGTGGTTTGTCAGGTGGTATTCTGCACATTGCCATGCATGCCTTTGCCAAGATTACACTCTTCTTTTGTGCTGGTTCGATTTATGTAGCAACAAAAAAGACGCATGTTTCTCAATTGTCGGGGATCGGGCGAAAGATGCCTTGGACGATGGCCGCTTTTGCGATTGCAACGCTCAGTATGGTTGGGATTCCCCCTGCGGGTGGATTTGTGAGTAAGTGGTATCTGATGGTTGGCGCGACGGAAGCAAAAGAATTTTGGACCCTGATCGTTTTGGCGACGAGTTCCGTCTTGAATGCCTTTTATTTTGTCCCGATTGTGGTCAATGGATTTTTTGGGAAGTCCGAGGAGGAGGATGAGGTTCAGCCGCAGGCTGTGCCGCACCTCGTTCCGCAGAGTGTCGGTGCGGCTGCGGCAACAGTGAATAGAGGAAGGGGAGGATCGGAAATTCAAGAAGCGCCTTTGTTTGTCGTTGTCCCTCTTTGTATCACTGCTGTGGTGTCCTTGCTGTTGGGGATGTATCCAGGTTTTTTATTGGGGCTTGCTCAATTAATGCAACCATAAGACCAGTAAGGATTTTTTGAAAGACATAAAAAGCATATTGGTTTAATCCGGTAATTTGAATCGGCATTGTTTTTAGTAGGCAGCTGGGTCTGGTTTGAGAGTAGATAGAATGTTGGTAGATGTAGTTAGGAGCCTTTAGATGGAGACAGCCATTCCAGTCTGGGTAATTGCCGTCCCCGTTATTGGGGCCCTGGCGTTGCTTTTTAAAAGAGATTCAGATCAATATCGAGATGGTGTTGTCGTCACTGCATGCACACTGCCCTTTCTTCTTCTCCTAAGCATCTATAGCAAGGCTGTCGATGGCGGCGTGAATTATGCACTTTCCTGGTTGCCGGGGATGGAACTGACCTTTAAGGTGGACTCCGCCAGTTTGCTAATTGCGCTAGTCACTGCCTTGCTCTGGATACTTTGTTCCATTTTCAGTATCACTTACATGACCCATGAAAAAAACCGCTTCCGCTATGACTTCTTCTCACTTCTGACTTTGGCGACAAACCTCGGGGTGCTTCTTGCCGGTGATTTCTTTACGCTCTTTATCTTTTTTGAAGGTCTGCTCTTATTCCCCTATCCCTTGATTGCGCATAAGGGCGATGCGCCAGCGATCAAAGGGGCCAACCTTTACCTCTATGTTGGCGTTATCACGAGCTTGCTCCTTCTTTCGGGGATCGTCCTCTTGAAATTTTACACAGGAGGGGTTGCGCTACAGCCGATTGCGGATAGCATCGCCGCAAATATGAGCAGTGGATTAAAATTTCAGATTGCGGCATTGATGGTCGTCGGATTCGGCGGAAAAGCCGGTCTCTTTTTTGAGCACTTCTGGTTGCCGGAGGCCCATCCCGTTGCGCCCTCACCTGCCTCTGCGCTTCTCTCCGCCGCTATGATAAAAGCGGGTGCCTACGGGATTTACAGGGTGGTGAATCTGCTATTTGTTCCGCAGGATGGCTCTGTCGGGGCTTGGTTGACCTTAAGTAATATCGGTTATGTGACGATCTTGATCGGGGCCATTACGATGTTCTTTGCTGTTATTTCTGCCTTGCTTTCTTCCAATTCCAAGCGGATGCTTGCTTTTCACAGTATCAGCCAGATGGGTTATATTGTGCTGGGGATTGGATGTGCGGCCTACCTTGGGCGGGATGGAGCGATGGGGGCTGCAGGTGCCCTGTACCATATTGTGAACCATGCACTTTTTAAGGCGGCTCTCTTTTTAGGAGTTGGTGCAGTCTACTTTAGAACAAACGAGCTCGATATGTACAAGCTGGGTGGGCTTATGAAGAACATGCCAGTTACTGCCATTTGTCTGTTGATTGCTGTTTTCGGTATATCTGGTGTTCCCTTCTTCAACGGTTTTGCGAGCAAGACTATCTTGCATCATGCCATCATAGAATCGTATGAGCATGGGCATGATACGATTCTATGGATTGTCGAAAAACTTTTTATTATTACGGCGGCAGGCACATTTGCCTCGAATTTTAAGCTATTTTATCTGACTTTCCGGGGGGATCGTCTAAAGAAATATGATCATGTTGAGCCCGCGCCACTTCCGATGAAGATCGGGATGATCGGCTTTGCCGTCGCTATCCTCTTCCTTGGAATCTTTCCCAACTGGTTGCTGGAAGCGGCCATCGGCCCGGCCTTGGCCAGTTTTGGATTTGATGCAAGTTCCCACGCCTACCATCTTTTGTATGACGTGCAGACACAAGTCTCTGGGCTGGCAATTCTTTACCCAGGCGCGGAATCATTTTCGAGTGTTCTACACAATCTTTTCTCCGGTGTTATTGCCATTGGCTTAGGTGTAGGACTGATGTTCAGTGGGATGAAGTTTGGTTGGTTTCACATTCACTTACCTAAATTTATGACCTTTGATTTTTATGCGACCAAGGCGCTTAAACGCTTGTTAAACCCCTGGTCGCTTGTTGTGGATAAACAAACTTGAAAATCCTCAAAAATATAAGCGAAAGAGGGATTGTCATGGTTTTTAAAAAAGTAATAAAGCAACCCATGGTCTGGGCATCTTTTCTCATTGCCTTACTCCTCTTGATACCAACTGGTTCACTTTTTGCCGAAACAGTAGAATCTCTTTACCGTGACGTGCCCAGTATGGGCAGTCGTAATATCATCTGGTTGTTTTCTCAGGTTCACATTTTATTCGGGGCCTTTGTCCTGGGTGTTCCGATGTTTATTATCATCATCGAAATTATCGGTATTACGACAGGAGAGAAGCGGTATGACCGCTTGGCTCAGGAATTTATGGATTTGATTGTCGCGTGTTTTGCGACGACGGCCACGATCGGGATTTTCTTTCTTTTTGCGTTGCTCGTCTTCTATCCCACACTCATGTCAACGATGGCAGACATCTTTAAACCGACTTATTATATTTATGTCTTACTCTTCTTATATGAAACCCTTTCTGTTTATGTTTATTGGGATCGCTGGGATAAATGGCAGAACCGCAAAGGACTTCATCTTTTCTGGGGTTTTATGCTCAATACCGCTGGAATCTTGCTTGTTATCTTGCCAAGTGGCTTTCTTGCTTTCCAGGCGAGCCCTGTGGTCTTGAATCCTGAGTTTGGCCCTTGGGAAAAGGCTTGGGCGGCACTTAATAATCCGACTTGGGTTCCCGTGATTATCCATCGGATTGTTGGAAACCTCATCTTAGGAGGGTTTGTTTGCGGGGCCTACGCCGGGGTGGCTTACCTGGGCGCTAAAACGCAGGAAGAGCGGGAACATTACGACTGGATGGGATATATCGGAAATTTTATCGGGGTTTTCGGTCTCCTCCCAATGCCCTTTGCAGGTTATTATTTGATGCGCGAAGTCTATGAATACAACCAGCAGATGGGGATTACTTTGATGGGAGGGATCCTGTCCTGGCTTTTTATCTTACAGGCTGTGCTCATCGGGGTTCTTTTCCTTGGTGCCAATTATTATTTCTGGCAGGGAATCGCTTACCGAACCCATTCCGCGCCAAAGTATAAAAACGCCATTGTTATTATGTTGGTTGCATTGGTTGGGGCTTTCTCTGTCTGGCTTACACCTCATTCGCTTGTGGCCAGTGTTTCTGAAGCCAGAGCAATGGGAGGAGCGCATCATCCACTCCTGGGGGTGTTTGGTGTTATGTCGGCCAAGTTGACTGTTGTGAATTTGATGATTGTGACAACCTTTGTTTGCTTTATCTTATACTGGCGGGCAGATAAGGTTGTGACTGTTAAGTGGGGGAAGGCCGCAAATATATTTACAGTTGCTTTGATTACCGTTGCGGTTATTTTCATTATCTGGTTGGGTGTCTACGGTTATTTTGTCCCCTCTGTTTATCGTGTGAATGTCCTTTCCGTTGCTCAGGTGTTTGCTGTTCTTTTTGTGATGTTTACGATTACGCCTCTCACGGCACTTTCCTTGAAATCTGCGAAATTGACCCATGAGATGAAGTGGGGTGTCATGCCGCCTCGCTCCCAGTATGCTTTGGTTATCAATGCTGTCTTTGTGGTTTTAACGATGGCGCTGATGGGATATGCCCGGTCTGCGTCCCGGGTTCACTGGCATATTTATGGTGTTTTGGAAGATACCTCTTCATATGCCTATACCCCGACCCTCGGTGTCGCGTCTTTCCTTTTTGTGCTGTCCACAGCTGTTTTTTGCATAATGACGGGCATTGTTTTTTGGACCTCGCACACGATCCGACATAATCGTTTTTCCACCCGTTACTTCTTTCTAGCCCCTGTTTTTATGTGGTTTACGGAATTATTTGGGGACAAACAGAAGGAGAAAAAAATACATGCGGGAGGACGGAGGTTTGTTATTACGAAAGTAACGGCTGTGGTCGGTCTATTTTTGCTTGCCTACGCCTACGTAGGTTATCAAGTACCTCAGAAAGTGGGTCTGCCACCCGAGAAGAAAGCCTTGGATCTGTCTAAGATTAAAACCAAAGACGATATGGTTCAAATTGGACAGGATATTTTTTATAGCAAGGGGCAGTGTGCCCTTTGTCACTCAATCGGAGCCGGCCATGGTCGCTGTCCGAATCTTTTAGGAGTCGGGGCGCGTTTGACGCGAGAGTTTATCTATGAAACGCTGGTAAAGCCAGAGGCCTATATCAAGTTGGACTTTCATTCTGCAAAACCAGTAAATTATGCTGCAGAAATGCCCATTATCAACAAGGCCCCCATTGGTCTATCCGAAGAGGAGCTTTTGACCGTAGTTGCTTTTGTTCAGAGCAATGGTGGAAAAGTCACGGTCACTCCAGAAGAGTTGAGAGAGACGTCAAGTGGGCCGGAAACAGTGCCGGGGGGCCTCGATGTGCCTCCGGAAGTAGAGCCAGCTGAGATGATTGGAGAAGAATCTAATGAAGATCCTGAAGAACTTGCGATGTTTGGTGGAAAATCCCCGAGGAATACAGAGCATTCTAGTATGGCTGAATTAAAAGTAGGTGAATAATAGATTGTTGATTGAAATAAAACGAAACTACTTGCTTGTCTCGATACTGTTGCTCTTTATCCTCTTTTCAGTAGGGTGCGAAAATAAATATGTTGCCAAGGGACATGAGATTTATAGTCGTTACTGTTCTGCGTGCCACGGTGAGAAGGGCGATGGGACCGGATACAATGCGGGGAATCTTGATCCAGTTCCTCGCGATTTGACCGATAGCGAAGAAGTCTACATGTCAAAACTATCGAATGATGAAATCTTTGAAGTCCTTCAATTGGGTGGTTACGGGGTGGATCTTTCAGGAGGGATGCCAGTCTGGGGAAAGGTATTCTCGGAAGAAGAACTCTGGTCTCTTGTCGCCTATGTCCGTACGCTTCATCCGAATGAAGGCAATGAGATTGTATTTACAAAACCTGATTCTGAAGAACCGGTATTTGATTCAAAGCGCGTGCGATATCCCAAGGTGAAAGAAAAAAATTTTTACGACCTTCTTGGGTCTCTGGCGCCTGATGAAGATGCTTTCCAGGAACAAGTCGCTTTGGGAGAAGAGATCTTTAGTGAAGTCGGGTGTAATGCGTGCCATAAGGTGAATGGAGAAGGGGGGGAATTGGGGCCTGATTTATCCCGAGCCGGTTTTATGCTCCAAACCCAGTTCATCTTTCGTTGGATCATGAATCCGCAATCGTTTCTCCCTAAAACGAGGATGGCAAACCTGGATTTAAAAGAGGAAGATGCCCTTGCTATTTCTCTCTACCTAAGTACACTGAACGGTGATGCTCCAAAAAATAATGTTTCAGAGGAAGATGAAGATGAGGGTGGGGGAGTTTAGATATGAAATTACCTCTAATTGTTAAGGCCACAGCCACTGAATTAGGAATCTACGCTTTTTTAAAATTGGGGATGCCTCTTTTTACGAGTCCTCTTCCTTCCAGTGTTGTCTTTATGTACATGACCTTGGCGACGATATCGATCCTGGTCTACGTTTCGATTTATGAGGATGACTTTAATAACTTTTATGTTCCGATTACTTCGTTTATTCGTGGAAATGCGGAAGACAATGCCGGTCGGAAAATGAGCCGTGCAGCCGTATTGATCATGATTCCTCTCTTTTTCGGTTTTCGTTCATATCAGAGTGTACAGCCTAATTATGAGCCTCCTTTTCCGCAACGTGTCATTCATCCCGCGCCTCCTGGTTCGGCCGCAGGATTTACGAATCCCTACGGAGATGACGAGGCAAATCATGAAGCATTTGTTCAAGAGGGGAGAGATGTCTACTATCGCAATTGTGTTTTTTGTCACGGCGACAAACTGGATGGAAAAGGTTTATTCGCCCATGCGTTGAATGTTAAACCAGCGAATTTTGCAGATTCAACAACGATTTCAATGCTGATGGAATCCTTTGTTTTTTGGCGTGTCAAGACGGGAGGCATCGGGTTGCCTGAAGAATCGACTCCGTGGGATTCTGCGATGCCGAGATGGGAATTGATTTTATCGGAAGAGGAAAGATGGAAAGCCATTATGTTTTTATATGACTATACGGGTTGGAAACCACGGACTTGGGAATTAGATGCGGAGTGAATAAGTTGTTTATTGTTAGTAGGGAGAATATTAGTCTATTGGCCTTCTTAACGCTCCTGATTCTATTTGGATGGGCGCCCTTTGTTCTGACTGATGAAGAAGAACTTCCTCCTCAGGTTGCCGAGCAAGAAGCGCTCCCGACTGATGATCTTGCTGCCGGTAAAAAGATTTACGAAAAACGATGCATCTCATGCCATGGGGACGAAGGGGACGGAGACGGGCCCGCTGCGGACAGGTTCCAGCCAAAGCCTCGAAGCTTTAAAAAGGCCGAGTATAAATATCGGACGACACCCCGGGGTGCGCTTCCGACTGATGATGATCTTTTTAAAGTCATCACAAATGGACTTCCCGGTACTGGAATGCCTGACTGGGCGGATGTATTAACTGAAAAGAATAGGCATCAGGTTATTAAATATATCAAAACTTTTTCTGACAAATGGGAAAAACAGGAAGGTTCGCCTGAAGTTGTAAAAATTGGGAAAATGGTGCCTTCCAGTCCAGAAAGCATAGAAAGAGGAAAGAATCAATTCAAAACATTGGGATGTAATCTTTGTCATGGTGTAGAAGGAAGGGGGGATGGACCAACGTCTTCTTCGTTGAAAAATCACCGGGGAGATCCTGTTTATCCAAGAAACCTTAGCAAGAATTGGTTGTTCAGAGGAGGGGGTGAGGCTGAGAATATCTACATGCGGTTTAATACAGGCCTGAATGGGACACCCATGCCCTCATTTAGTAAAGCCCTAGATAATGAGAAGAGTTGGGATTTAGCAAATTATGTCCGTTCCCTCTCTCCTCCTAAAAAGCCCGAGAGAGGCTCAATGGTGAACTCTCTTCGAACCGAGGGGCCTGTTCCAACCGATCCTGACGATCCCCTTTGGCTGGAAGCTGGGCCCAATTGGTTTCCGATGATGGGGCAAATTTCCTTTAAGAAAAGACTTTTTACCCCCTCAGTTACGGATATAACAGTAAAATCGATCTTCAATGAAAAGGAGATTGGATTCCTGTTGACTTGGGATGACAGAAGCAAGAGTAAGGTGAGCAAGCCAGGGGCGAAAAAACAAATTTATAGTGACCAGGTTGCGATTCAGTTTCCAGAGAAGCTACAGCCCGGAGGGGTTAAAAAGCCTTACTTTATCATGGGTGATGAGAAATTAGGCGTGAACTTATGGTATTGGTCGGCCGACGATAACCGGTTTTTTGAGACCAATGCAAACGGGGTTTGGAACAATAGTGAAGTGGAGCAGGGCAACTCGGACATTACAGGAAAAGGCTATTACAAAGATGGGCAATATCGTGTCGTAATAAAACGATCTTTACAGACAGCGGATAAAGAGAAAGATATTCAATTTGAGCAAGGGGTTTTTTACCCCATTGCTTTTTTTGCGATGGATGGAACCAATGGTGAGACGGGTTCGAAGAGGTCTATTACGCCATGGTATTTTGTCTTTATGGAGCCGGAATTTGATACGAGTGTTTATATCTTTCCGCCAATGGTCATACTGCTTGCTTTCTGTGTCGAATTCGTCCTAGTAAAAATCTTGAAAAAGAATCACAAAAAGACAAGCTAGGAAAAAATACTTCTGTTGTAGAGGCAAAGGTAAGAGATAATCTATAGTCGTGAAAAGAGCAGTGTGATTAAAAATGCTGTCATTATCCTGCTCATTCTATTGGGTTCTGTGGGCCCACTTTTAGCGACGCATGAGGCGGATCATCGATATGTTCTGTCAGGTTATGTAAGAGACACAAGTGGCATTCCCCTATCTGAGGTGACGGTCTTTTTGGAACATAAAGGGGGAGAAAAAAAGAGTATAAAAACAAATAACGACGGTTACTATGAAATTCTTTTTCACCTACATAATAGTAATCTTGGGGATCAAATAATTGTTAAGTATGGAGAGAATAAAATAAAACACAGAGTTGAGTTTGATCCTGATGATAAGTTCACGAATAGAGGCGCGGAATTAAATTTTGGTGCACCTGGGAAGGAAAGTGGAAATTTTTGGATTTATTTGACTGGGGGCGGCATCCTTGTTTTTCTCCCCTTTGTGTATAGAGGTTTCTTCGGGAAAAAAAAGGTTGTAGGTAAGGTTTCGGCAGAAAAAAAACGAAGAAGAAAGAAATCGTAAGGTTGGTATGGAATGTGACGATGGAGGTTGTGAAAGATGAGCCCGGTAGAGAGTAGCGATGAAGATGTCAGCCGTCGACGCTTCTTTACCCTGATGGGGTTGGGTGTCGGATGGGGTGGTGTGGCAGCGGCTTTGGGAGGCGTGGGTGTTGGTGCGGCACGCTATATGTTTCCGTCTGTGGTTTATGAACCACCCACTGTATTTAAAATAGGGCTTCCCAGCGATTATGGAATCGGAACCGATACGAAACTCAAAAAAGAACGACAGATTTGGGTTGTGCGCAATACTAAGGGGATCTATGTTCTGGTCGCAATCTGTCGGCATTTGGGATGTACCCCGAACTATTTTAATGATCAACAATTGTTTCGGTGTCCCTGCCATGGCAGTATCTACGATATTTATGGCAATGTCCTTGGCGGACCGGCACCGCGCACTTTGTGGCGTACAGCAATTTCTATTGACCCCGTCGATGGACAGATTGTCGTCGATTTTAATCGTAGGCAAGATCCCGATCCGAAAGGAACAGAAGAAGGACTGATGGTGGATGAGGCAAGCAGAGAAGTCGAGCCCTTCTTTTTAAGGGTTTAGTTGTCATGAGGAGCAAGGCAGGATGTTGAAATTACTTCAGCAGATTCGCGCAGTAATTAATAAAACACAGGTATGGAAGTCCATTTTTCGACATGGTTATCCGGATAACGATGGTAATCGCGCATTGGTGATGTTCAGCAATGTAATTTTACATCTCCATCCGGTTCGTATTCGACGAGGTGCCCTGAAAATAAAATTTACCTGGTGTTTGGGGGGGCTCACTTTTTTCTTCTTTATTCTTCTCGCGATTACGGGTGTATTCCTGATGTTCTATTACGTCCCGGATACGAACCGTGCTTACAATAACATTCGGGATTTGGGGACCGTTATCTTTTTTGGTGATTTATTTCGGAGTCTTCATCGCTGGTCTGCGCATGCGATGGTGCTGTTTGTCTGGTTGCATATGACGCGGGTGTTTTTAACGGGTTCTTACAAACCTCCCAGAGAGTTTAACTGGGTTGTCGGGGTGATCTTGTTAGCAACAACACTGGTGTTAAGTTGGACGGGGTATCTTTTGCCGTGGGATCAGTTGGCCTTGTGGGCTGTGACGGTCGGAAGCAAAATGGCGGAAGCGTCTCCACTCATTGGAAAGGCGGGGCCATTTGGGCCGGAGTTAGGGATGACAGCCGATAATGATATTACCTTTGCCTTACTTGGGGGAACGGTTGTTGGTCAGAGTGCTCTGCTTCGTTTCTATGTCCTTCACTGTCTCGCTTTGCCGTTAGTGACTGCTCTTTTTATAGCCGTTCATTTTTGGAGAATCCGGAAGGACGGATTCTCGGGTCCATTATAAACAAACGATTTGATTGAGGAAGTCTATGTCAGAGAAATCTTCAGGTTCCGCGGCTACCGCAACAGAAACCCCGTCGAAATCTTTAGCCGAAATGATCAAGAGGACTGCTAAAGAAAAAATTGGGCCGGAAGACACAGTCTTGGTATGGCCAAACCTGGTTTACCTAGAATTAATTTCCATGCTTTTTGCCTTGGCAATTTTGTTATTCCTTTGCTTGTATTCTCCCGCACCATTGGAAGAGCTCGCAAGTGCCGATACGACGCCAAATCCGACGAAGGCGCCTTGGTATTTTCTAGGATTGCAGGAACTGCTTGTTTATTTTGATCCCTGGCTTGCCGGGGTTGTCCTGCCGTCTCTGATTATCGTCGGACTTATTCTGATTCCGTATATTGATCCAAACCCCAAGGGGAAGGGGTATTATTGTTTTTCTGAAAGGAAGTTTTCTGTCTTGGGTTTTAGTTTTGGATTAGCACTCTGGTATATTTTGATCGTGATTGGGGTCTGGTTCAGAGGGCTTGATTGGTCCTGGTATTGGCCGTGGGATGATCCACATTTCCATCAACCAGCAGGTGCTGTTAAGCTGGTTGATCTGCAGGTGATTATCCAGAGTGCGCTCGGGTTGAGTGAAAACCCGATCGTTACCCTGGGGCGTTATGCGATAACGATCGCAAATATGATCACTTGGGCGATATTTTTAGGATATTATGCCATTGGTTTTACAATCCCTGCTATTTTTATGCGGAGCTTTTATAATCGTTTGGGGTTCGTCAGGTACAATTTGACCATGGTCATGTTTCTATCCATGATGGGCGTTCCTTTAAAAATCTTTGTTCGCTTATTGGCGGATATTAAGTATGTGCTTGTGACACCTTGGTTTAATATTTAACTTTCTTGGATGAGGTTCTAAATGGATGATCTATGGGCTTATCCCTATCGTTTGGGGATTGGAATCTTCATTGTGGTCGGGACTATCCTCCTGACTGGGGGTTTTGTTGCTTTTACTGCCTGGCTTGAACATGATTTTAAAAAGGATAAATCGAAAAAGTAGGTACCCTTATACAACAGCTTAATAGATATTGAAGTGTTGAAGAGGAGAACGATCGGTATATGGTAAAGCATTTTGTTTTTGCGGTTTCAAGTGTTCTTGTAGTTTTTCAGCTAGGCATCTTTGTTTATAAATATGAAACAGCCGAATGGAGAACCTATCAATCGACCTATTATCAAAAACTTTCCGAGGTCGTAAATCAGCCGAGCATTGCAGAGACCCCTCTTAAGGTTGATCAAATCTGGGATAAAAATCTCAATCGACCGGATCGTTGTACGACTTGTCATGGTGGAATTGCAAATCCGGCTTTTGAGAGTGAGTCACAACCTTACAAAGTCCATCCACATTTTAAAGACAAGGGTTTTATTTCGAAGCATCCATTTGAGAAATTCGGGTGCACCATTTGCCACGAAGGAAATGGGCAGGCCGTTACTGTGGCTGCAACGCATGGTGTTGTTCATCATCTAGATCGGCAGTTGTTGACGGGTCCCTATGTTCAGGCTTCCTGTACAAAATGTCATTATGAACTTCATTCCCGCGATGTCTATTGGCCTGAGGCAGATGTTCTCATGAAAGGGAAGCAACTTGCTTATGAGTTGGGATGTGGCGCTTGTCATGCAATTCGACAATTTGGCACAAACCCGACTGTTGCGCCTGAAATTTCAAATATGGGAAGTAAAACAGAACTCGCTTTTTCTCTTGTCCATGATTTTACACATCTTGAATCAGAAGATCATCTGACGCGTGTTTGGGAATTTGAACACTTCAAAGATCCGCAAAAAATTGTTCCCGGTAATCCTGATGCGGAAGATCCAAAAGAACGCACTTCGCCTACTATTATGCCAGATTGGGATTTGACGGATGAAGAAGCCACTGCATTGACTGTTTTCGTGATGTCGCTCAGGGACCCTCAAGTTGAAAATATTCCGAGATCCTACTTTCCAAAGATTGATAGCCACGAAGGCTTCCTTCAGTACAGATAGATTTACCTCTGTATTTTCTCCTTGTTTTTCTCATCTTGAAGTGCCAGTACCAAACTCGTAGATATTTGCGCGAGTCTAGG
>JBHHWW010000002.1:0-36272 GCA_046756725.1 Nitrospiria bacterium
GGACAAGGTCCACATAGTCCATACCCTTTTGGATGATTTTGAGCGGGATACCAAGATGTTCTGCAACCCCTTCAACATCTTCCTTGCAGCCAAAAGGGCTGTCTAAAAAAAGACCGGTTACCTCAATCCCCTGATCGATGATCAGCTTGGTCGCAAGCGCGCTGTCAAGACCTCCCGACATCAAAGAAATTGCCTTTATTTTCGCCATACTCAGTCCTCCATTCTGCACTTAAACGGCATATTATCAACCGGAAATAGGTGTGTCAACGAACATAAATAGAACGGGAAGAATGGTTTTCATTGAAACTGCTATATTTAATTGTTATATTGGTGGGTCGTTCATCTCGTTTACCTTATCCTTTTCCAACCCCCTGAATTAAGATTGGATTTTGAAAGGGAACACAATGTCTCCCAAATTGGGGGATTAAATCTATTTATGTTTGAGGAGCCATGACAAAAGAAAATAATGATCAGCTGAGAAAAGATATTCGGAACATTGCCATCGTCGCCCACGTCGATCATGGGAAAACAACCCTGGTCGATAAAATGTTGCGCCAGGGAGGGGCCTTTCACGCACACGAGGGCGTTGTGGAAAGAGTGATGGATTCGAACGACCTGGAACGCGAGCGCGGCATCACCATTCTTGCGAAAAACACGTCGATTCACTATCGGGATTACAAGATCAACATTGTAGACACCCCGGGACATGCTGACTTTTCCGGCGAAGTGGAAAGAACGCTTAAAATGGTGGATGGCGTGCTTCTTCTGGTGGATGCCTTTGAGGGGGCCATGCCTCAGACAAAATTTGTCCTGAAAAAAGCGCTCGATCTACACCTCAACCCCATTGTGGTCATCAATAAAATTGACCGGCCCGGCGCAGATCCCGAAAAAGTCGCAGACCAGATCATTGATCTTTTTCTCGAACTGGACGAAGAAGGGACACAACTCGATTTCCCGATTATTTATGCCTCCGCGAAAAGCGGCTTTGCCAAACTGGCACTTAAAGATGAAGAAACCGACCTGGTGCCACTTTTTGAAACAATTCTCTCAAAAGTCACTCCTCCTTCCGGAGATGAAGAAGCCTCTTTCCAAATGCTTGTTTCATCACTGGATTATGACAAATTTGTCGGGCGAACCGCATTGGGAAGAATCAGTCATGGAAAAGTCACCATCGGGATGCTGATTGCTTTGGTTCAAAAGGATGGGAGCGTCATCAAGGGAAAAGCGACACGCCTCATCGGATATGAAGGACTGAAAAAAGTCGATATCAAAGAAGCCAAGGTGGGAGAAATTATCGGAATTTCCGGATTCGAGATGGCCCAGATCGGAGAAACGCTTGCAGATCCCGAAACACCGCTTGCACTCCCGACCATCTCCATCGGCGAACCCACCATTTCAATCAATTTCATGGTCAATACCTCTCCATTTGCCGGCAGGGAAGGCGATTTTGTCACCAGTCGCCAGCTCAGAGATCGTCTCTTCAAGGAACTTTTATCGAATGTTGCCCTGAAAGTGGAAGAAACGGACAGTACAGATGTTTTTACTGTTTCAGGCCGTGGAGAGTTGCATCTTTCCATTCTGATCGAAACCATGCGACGAGAGGGTTATGAGTTTGCCGTTTCCCGACCGAGCGTTATTTATAAAATCATTGACGGCAAAAAAAACGAGCCTATCGAACACTTGACCGTTGATGTCGAAGACGCCTACATCGGACCGGTGATGGAGGCATTGGGACGCCGCCGCGGAGAAGTTCAGAATATGGGAAATTCTCATAGCGGCAATACCCGACTTGAATTTGAAATTCCATCGCGGGGTCTCATC
Organism: Nitrospiria bacterium; assembly: GCA_046756725.1. Lineage (GTDB taxonomy): Bacteria > Nitrospirota > Nitrospiria > SBBL01 > JAADHI01 > JBHHWW01. Next base: position 1,822 of record JBHHWW010000002.1, read on the forward strand.
GGCTTTCGCTCAGACTTCCTGACGATGTCACGCGGCACCGGCATCATGAATTACACTTTCTCATGCTATAAACCTCATAAAGGAGAGATTCCAGCGCGAATAAAAGGGGCCTTGATTTCAATGGGCACAGGAGATGCCATCACCTTTTCTCTGCACAGTATTCAGGAAAGAGGGACGCTTTTTATCGAATCGGGTGAAAAAGTCTACGAAGGCATGGTCATTGGGGCACATTCCCGGAGCAATGATCTCGTGGTCAATGCCTGCAAAAAGAAACACTTGACGAATATGCGGTCATCCGGCGCAGATGATGCTCTAACCCTGACCCCCGCGAAGAAAATGAGCCTGGAAGAGGCGATCGCTTTTATCGCGGATGATGAGTTATTGGAGATCACCCCGAAATCAATTCGATTCAGAAAAAAATTTCTGAGCGAAAATGACCGGAAAAGAGCCTCAAAGAAAAAAATAGCCGTTTAAAACCGGTTAAATAGAGTGTTTCGATTGAAACCTCCATTGCTTGCAATGGAGGTTTTTTTGTTTCAAACCTGATCATTCCACCCTAAATTCCGATCTAATCAGGTCGTTTGACAACAGCCTGATCTCTGGTAGCTTTAATTTCAGAAATAGAAAACCGAACAATAATCAATCCCGTTTAATCACTGGTGAGAAGGAGCAATTTCAATGAATAAGGTCTTAAATTATTTTCCAATGTTTGTCATTTTACTTTTAACAGCATGTAGTGGCGGCGGTTCTGGAACCACAACCACGACGACTTCTAACACACCACCAAGCACCAATTTCAGCCTGCCCACAAAGGTTTCTCCAGTGTCTACAAGTTCCGCAACCGGAACGAATAAAGTGGGGCTCCGTTCCAAACTCTTCGCTCTGCGTACCGCTGCAACAGACCCAGGAACAGATTACAGCAATGCAGAAAAAGTTACCTATGTGGATGAACATGCTTTGGACCAGTTTAAAATTATTGGTCAAGTCCTCAATGCCCTGGCGCAGACCCACTACAATGATGACGCAGTGAGCGGCAATGGCCCCTATAAAGCCATGGTTGCCTGGCAGGATGAGGAAGGCGGGGTCAAGAGGAAAACCCTGGAACCCTGGATAGTCGATTCAAAGATCGTTGAAGAAGATGGAACAACCCCGCGACATCGACTTGTACAAGCCTGGATTGATGAAGGAGGGCAGGTCATCAAGGCGGCGTTTCAAATTTTTTCTCCTGCCTCAAAAAATACAGACGGTTCCTACCTTCACTTTGGCACATGGAAAATAAACGTAAAATTCGATGCAACGGGAACGTCCTTTTTTGCAGCAGAAGCAACCCTTGGAACAAATGGCGAATCCATTATCAAAATTCATGAAAATTTTGATGAAGGTGCTGGATTCGTACATGAAACCCGGGCCATTCTGCATAAAACAGCGACGGGTGGATTTGGACAGGTCTCCTATCCGAACTGGGATGCCTGCACAACAACAAACTGCACACCGACGATAGTCACCACAAAATATACCTACGATGCAAACCATATTGCTGTGAAGGTTGGTTTGAATCCCACACAATTTAAAGACCGAAATTCAGTGGTAGAGATGATCCATCTCTATGGCCTTTATGACAGCCTGACAGGCGCAGATATTTTAAAGGAAAAAAACTTCGGCTTTCCAGTGGAATACCCCGATCCAATAGATCCAACAATAACGCGTTATGCCTATTATGGTGCCTGGCAAGGGCGGCATGAACTTTGGGCCGATGCCGGACCGGTCCCCGTCGGGACCGTGGTGACGCGCGCAGATTTCCTCTCTGGCCAAACTGCACCGACTTATAAAGTCGCCCCCCAGATTCGTGGAACCTTGTCCAAAAGAAGTATCTCCCAAGTCAGCCTGGACGATTTAAAAGGGATTCCATTTGAGGTCTGGACCAATCAATCCTTTTTGATTCAATGGGACACGACAACATCAGCATGGCAAGATTGCGTGGATCCTGTTTTCAATGCTGGAGCACCGGCAACATGCCCCACGGCACCCTTCGATCATTTTGTTGATCTCGTGATGCTCCCAGGAGACTACCGAAGATTTGTCAGCATCCATCGCGAAGGGGATCCGAATGATTATATATATGATCCAACCCCAGGCTCAGAGGGCTTTTATCCGGCAACTTTCGACCAAAATGGCACCCTGGTTGCCACACCCGGTGCGTCGGCGTTGGTTCCAGGACCTCAGGAAGAACTCTGGATTGATATCAGCGGATCGATCTTTGTTCAGAAAGTCGATCTGACAATATCCAATACCGGCTGGGTCATAAAACAGGTCGCTTCATTTGATCAAAGAACACACCAACCGATTTTTAAAGATGCAGCATTATTCGACAAAAAATGGCCTCCGGACCCTGGTCGGGAATATTACATCAACAACAATGGCGACATTTATATCCTGAAGCGCACCAAGGGACTAAATGGGGCTCCTGACATTGACGAAGTCTGGATCGAAACACAGACCGTGGCCAACCCGACGAATGCCGCAACACTGGCTGCGGCAAATACGATCTTCAAACATCAGTTCGAGCCACTCGGAGTCGGGACGACCTCCACCTATCAATTCATCACAGATCCAACCCATACAAACTATTTGAAACTGGTTTATCTCACCGTTGGGACAGAGGATCTGAATCTTGGTGTCTTAGTCGGAGATGTCGTGACCGAGGGGTTATGGGGACTTCGTGCCTTTGTAGGTGGTATTGACAGCGGAGATGAATTCAATTGGGATTATCCGCCCGATGGCGAAAACTGGGGACTCATCACCTATCTTCAGACGAATGATGCAAATATGGATTATGTCCTCATCGATGATCCTATTCGCTTCAGTTCCGTTGGGCTTACCACCCGCGGAGGATCAGCTCGCACACTCAACCTTCAGTACGATGGGTGGATGCATGGCTTACCGGATCTCTTTGATGATCTGATGAGAAACAATTTTGTCTTTGACACATTTCTCTCTAATAAGATCATTAATATTCCGGATGGAACAACACTGACAGATGCTTCCAGTGGAAGAACTTACATCACGAAACAGTTGGAAGTCAGTCAATTCTTACAGCCTCTGACCGGGACCAGTACACTCGACATCACTGTCGCAGATGCTCTGAACCTCAATTCTGTGCCTGATTTTGTAGCCCACGGCATGGGAGGGATACCCGTCGTCACCGGCGTGAAATATTCCGAGGGAATTCTCGTCCAATAAAAAAATCACCATCAGCAATAAAAAAAGGGGTGCGAACCATGCACCCCTTTTTTTGTCATCACTTTGCCCTCCCCGTACTCCTCTGCTATGCTCATCCTGCAAGGAGTACAGTCATGGACCCGCTCAAAATTCATTTTCTCGATATCGGGTATGGCGATGCGATCGTCATACAACTTCCTGAAGGCGGGACGATTCTCGTTGACGGTGGAAAACCGGAAGACGGACCACTTATTCTAAACAAGCTACAACAACTTGGCGTTAAACAACTTACGGCCCTTATCATCACTCACTTCCACAAAGACCATGCCGGAGGATTGCTTCCCATCTTTGATGCTTTCCTCAACCCAATGACCAAACCGGACCAGGGGGAAATACCAATATGGATTCCCCTCTTTCCCGAAGAAGTCACCTCTGAAGTAAAACCCGTCGTTCAAGCACTTCAAAAACAATGTTGTCGAATTGTAAAAAGAGGAACATTCCTTCCGATCAGCTCTTCTGTAAAAATAGAAGTCCTTCACCCCACAAAAAAACAGATCGGAAACAAGAATGATGACTCCCTCGCCATCAAGATCATTCATGGGAAAACCACCCTGCTTCTGGCCGCAGACATCGGACTGGCAGCACAAAGAGAACTACTCACGGCTTGTGGAAATCGGCTTCACGCCGATCTCATCAAAATCCCCCACCATGCGAACGAAATAGACATCGACTTTCTGAATGCCGTTGCCCCCTCTATCTCCATCCTGACCATTGGCCCCAATCCCTACAACGCGCCCAATGCCGAGGTCGTCGCCTGCTATCAAGAAAAAGGGCAACTGTTTCGCACCGACAAGCATGGCACTATCTCCGTCACAAGTGATGAAGATGACCTTCAAATCCTGTGTGAACAACATTGAATACCGACAGGAAGCACCACCCGTTCATACTTGACAACATTCCCTCGCTTTGTTAACTTCTGCGCCGTTGCCGAGATAGCTCAGTCGGTAGAGCAGGGGCCTGAAAAGCCCTGTGTCGGCGGTTCGATTCCGCCTCTCGGCACTTCAAAAACCGCAAAAACCATGTCTCCTAGGATCTCCTCTTAATCACTCAGGTTGTTAAATGCAAGAAAAAGGCTGGCAACCGCCGTCTTTTCCGGAGGTTGCCGCCTGAATGACCCTTTATTGGAGGAATATTCTTTCTCTAGTTCACTCCGCTTCTTCTGAATGTTTTTCAACAAACTTCTTTACATCTTCATAATATTCCAGGATCAGTTTCGCCTTTTTAAGCCCAAACTGGAAGGGATATCGATCTTCTTCTCCCTGGCTTAAGACAAGCATCGGATTTCCTTTAAATTCTGATTCTGTTGCTGGCATGACTTTCCTCCTTAAATTAAGTAATGGTTAGAACTTTACAATAAAACTTCTTTCTTGGGAGATGATGTCGGAGAACTTATCAGGTAGGCTCGACAACCCAGAGCAAGGGCAAGCCCGACGGCAATATCAATCGCTCCGTGAATGAGGTGAGGTGTTTCCAAAATTTTAATAATGTACCCAAGCGCCATCATCCCTAAAATTAAAAACCAACTCTTTGTATTGAATGTCATGTAAAAAGGGCTCACTTCCGGGAGGGTATTTATCCTGGCAATATTTTTTTTTGCCAATTTAGTCAGCACAAAAAACCCTTTTATAAATCCAATTGCCAAACCGATGGCCAGGGCGATGCCCTCTTCAATGCCAGGAGGGGGTTTTACAGCGGTCAGGGTGCTGAGTGAACGGTTTTCATAGAGAAGGCCCAGACCCTTCACAAAAAGAACCGTCCCAACAATGCCCCACATTGCAAAGGCTATTTTTAAATGTGTTCCTCGATTCACTTTCACGCGATTATCTTCCTTTCTTCATTTTTATTGAATGACGCTGTCTTAATACTTCGTAAGAGACGATGCCAACTGCGACAGAAACATTGAGTGAGGAGACATGGCCGTACATTGGCAATGACACCACCTGGTCACACTGTTCAAGAATTTTCTGGTGAATACCATTCCCTTCTCCGCCAACGACAATGGCAACGGAGCCGCTGAAGTCATATTGGTGATAAAGGGTTTCTCCTTCTGCATCCAGGCCTACGATCCAAAATCCGTCCTTCTTGAGCTGATGAATGGTTGTGCCAAGATTGGCGACCCTTGCAACCGGGAGATGCGACAGCGCCCCGGCCGAAGTTTTTGAAACAACAGACGTCAGACCGGCGGCACGTCGTGTGGGAATGATAACCCCGTGTCCCCCCGCCGCATCCACCGTTCGGATGATGGCGCCCAGGTTTCTCGGATCTTCAACACCATCGACCAGAAAAATAAAAGGAGGTTCAGGCCCGCGTTCTGCCCTTGCAAGCACCTCATCCAGCCCGGAGGCTTTCTCTGAGGACAGCATGGCGACAATCCCCTGATGTTTGGTGGTCCCGGCCATTTGCGTTAACTGATTCCGCTCCGCAACCACGAGTTTGGTATGGCGTCTCTTTGCCAGCCGACGAATTTCATCAATGTCTTTTCCGTGCCGATCTGCAAGAAGGTATATTTTGTCCAGGCGCTTTTTTTCGGCTCGTAAAGATTCACTCACCGGATGAACGCCATAAATAAGAGGGCCTCTTCCACTCATCGTTTGATCCTTGTTGTTCCGTCCGGTCTATCTTCAATGACAATGCCTGCATCTGCCAACTGTAAGCGAATTGCATCCGAACGCACCCAGTTTTTTTCTTTTCGCGCCAATTCTCGTTCACGAATCAGATTTTGAACTTTATCCTCATCTGCATTTTCGGACAATATCTCGTGCCAGGTACGCACTCGTGCACCGGCTTTAAAATGCCATTTCGATACACCGAAAAGACCAAGAACGCTTCCAAGCTCCTTTAAGAGAGAACATGCTTGCAAGACCCAATTTTTTTCTTCTGTCCCCAGACGGCGGTTCATCTCCAGACGCAGGGATTGGAGGATGCTGATGGCTTTTGCTGAATTAAAGTCATCATCCATAGCCGTCTCAAAATCTGTTCGAAATGTACTGAGATCGAGATCTTCTCCCGTCCGGACGTCTCGAAAATCGGTTGAAATTTCATCAACTTTTTGGAAAAGAGTGTAGAAATTGTCAAGACCACTTTTTGCGACATTTAAACTTTGATCGGAAAAATCAATGGGAGAACGATAGTGGGTCGATAGCAAGTAATATCGAATCACTTCTGAGGTCACCGCCTCGGGAAACTGAGACCACTTTTCAAAAATTTCATGCACGGTAAAAAAGTTGCCCAGAGACTTTGACATTTTTTCCTGATCGATGGTGACAAACCCATGATGAATCCAGCAGCCGACATACTGTTTTCCGGTACTCCCCTCTGACTGAGCAATCTCATTTTCATGATGCGGAAAAATAAGGTCTTCCCCCCCCCCATGGAGATCAAATGTCTCCCCGAGATGCTGAATCGCCATCGCGGAACATTCGATATGCCAACCGGGTCGTCCCATTCCCCAGGGGCTTTCCCAAGCAGGCTCACCCGGGTTTGAACCCTTCCAAAGCGCAAAATCAAGCGGGTCCTTTTTTCTGACATTAACCGCAACCCTTGATCCGGGCACCATTTCATCCAGGTTACGCTTTGAGAGCTTTCCATAAGCCGGAAATGTTTTGACCTCAAAGTAGACGTCTCTGTCCACTTCATAAGCCAGTTCCTTTTTGATGAGTCCGTCAATCAAGTCAATGATGTTAGACATATGTTCGGTCGCTCTGGGTGCCTTTGTTGGAGGCTGCACCCCCAATCTCGCCATGTCGTGTTCATAAGCGACAATATATTTGTCAGAAATATCTTTCCAGTCTTTCCCTTCTTCATTCGCACGCTTGATGATTTTATCATCAATATCGGTATAGTTTTTTACATATGTGACATTCAGCCCTTTGTATTCAAGATAATGCCTAACGACATCAAAAATGATGGAAGACCGGGCATGGCCGAGATGGCAATGATCATAGACCGTCACGCCACAAACATAGAGAGACGCTTTTCCGGGAACGCGCGGCGCCCAGTTTTCTTTCTTTCCTGTGTATGAGTTGGTAATTTTTATCACGATGAAACCGACCGCTTGAGGTCCATTAAATTGGGATTTTTTTTATTTTTTCGTTTTCACTTTTCCAACCCAGTGCACCGACAAGCGGGACAAACGCGCAAGCGGTCAGGGATTTCTCAAGAAACCCATATCGTTCCTTCACAATCAATTGCAGGGTCTGTGAAGATCGTCCGCCGATTGGAATCACCAGACGGCCACCGGGTTTGAGTTGCTCAATCAGAACATGGGGAATTTCAGGGCTTCCTGCGGCAACCAGGATTCGATCAAAAGGCGCCTGCTCGCGCCATCCCGTCGTTCCATCTGAATGTTGAACCGTAACATTCAAATAATTGAGTCCCTTTAGTATGTTTTGAGCGCGTTCAACAAAAGGCTGAACTCTTTCAATAGAAAAGACTTGGTCCGCCAATTCCGCGAGAATGGCTGTTTGATAACCCGATCCAGTACCAATCTCCAGGATTTTTTCAGTCCCGTGTAATTCCAATGCTTCTGTCATTAAGGCAACCATGTAAGGTTGCGAGATGGTTTGTTTTTTTCCAATGGGAAGGGGATGATCCCCATATGCCTGGTATTGAAGGGCTTCTTCGACAAAAAGGTGCCTGGGCACTTTTCCCATGACTTCCAGGACACGATGATCACGAATCCCTCTTGAAACCAACTGATCTTTTATCATCCGGCGGCGAGGCGCCTCGAGGCGAGATATTGATGCAGGTTTTCCAAGTGAAGTCATTTGTTTATGACGGAGGGATTAGACACTTTCATTCCGCTGATAGTAACTGAGGGAAGAATCTGTTGGCAAGGTAAATGCTTTGCAGAGAAGTGTTTAGATTGCAGGGATGATCTCGTGTTGCTCCTCCCGATATTCTTTTAATTTACGATAGAGTGTTTTTCGATCAATTTGCAAGAGTTGGGCGGCCTTCATTTTGTTCCCGTGAACAAGCTGGAGAACCCGCCAGACATATTCTCGCTCAAGGACAGCCAAGGGCGCCAATTTTGTGAGGGCCTGATCCATCACGACCTGGTCTCCATGTCGTCCGGTCATGACAGGTGGAAAATCGTCGGCATTGATCGTATCTCCCTGCGACAGCGTGACGGCACGTTCAATCGCATTTTCCAACTCCCGTACATTGCCAGGCCAAGGATAACCCAGAAGGATTTCCAGGGCGGCTTCTGAAAATCCGGCCTTGCTCTTTGTTTGTTCTAAAAGATATTTCTTTAAAAAAAAGTTTGCCAACAGCGGAATGTCTTCCCGACGTTTTCTCAGGGGCGGCAGATCAATCTGAAGAACATTCAGGCGATAGTAAAGATCATCTCGAAATTTTTTTTCTTTCACGCCTTCAAAAAGATCTCGATTGCTTGCAGAGATGATTCGGATATCAATAGCGGTTGTTCGCGTCGAACCGACACGACGGATGGTTTTTTCCTGAATCGCACGAAGCAACTTTGGTTGAAGGCTCAAAGGAATCTCCCCGATTTCATCCAGGAAAAGGGTTCCCCTGTGCGCTTCTTCAAACATCCCCATCTTGTCATTCCTGGCATCGGTAAATGCGCCCCGGACATATCCAAAAAGCTCGCTTTCTAGCAATGTTTCTGGAATAGACGCACAATCCACTGCAACAAAAGGCTGATTTTTTCTGGGGGAGTTAAAATGAATGGCCTTTGCGACAACTTCTTTCCCGGTTCCGCTTTCGCCGGTAATGGCGACGTTTACCGTACTTTCTGAAACCCTTTGAATTAATTGAAAAATGGACTGCATTGCCTTGCTTTTTCCTATCATGTTTGAAAACTGAAAAGATTTTGTGAGCACCTGGCGAAGCCGAGTCACTTCCTTATGGAGTCGAATCTGGTCAAATGCCTTTGCCACGACAATCAGCAGATGGTCTCTTTTGAACGGCTTAATGATATAATCTGCAGCGCCTAACTTCATCGATTCGATGGCTGTTTCAACCGTGCCGAAAGCAGTGATAATAATAATGGCCTGTTTCGCTTCAATGACTTTTGCCCTCTGCAGGAGTTCAAGTCCTGAAATACCATGCATCCTTAAATCGGTAATCAGAAGGTCATACTGATGGAGTTCAAGCATCTGAAGTGCTGTTTCCCCGTCTTGCAGAGATTCAACCCGGTACCCCTCCTCGGAAAGGAGGTCTTCCAAAAGTTGACACATCTCCCGATCATCGTCAACGACAAGAATGCTTCCTTTCATTTCACTCAAGAACAAACCTCCGGGCTATGAATATACAAGTATTAGATCAGAGTAATATAAAAAAAAGCAAACGGACTGTATAAGCAAGAAGAAGATGAATGAATTGAGAAATGAAACCTTGATTTGCAAACAAAAGTCACCAATAATGGCGCCTCGAAAACTTGTAAAAGGAGAGCTTATATCATGAAATTAACCAAAAATTCTTGTACCTGTTTTATTATGATGGGGATCGTTTTTTTTCTCTCCTCTTCAACCCCGGCCTTCGCAGATGAAGGTCATTCTCATGATGACAAAAAGAATGGTCAAATGGAAAAAATGGACGGGATGAAAGAGATGGAGAATATGGAACACATGCACCATGATGCTCCAATGACCAAAGTGCCGGAAAAAATTCCGGGTGCCAAAGAGTTAAGAATAGATTTAAAGGGTCCTTTTTGTCACAAGCATCCAAAAGATATTCAGCATGCTTTGATGGAACTTCCCGGCGTAAAGCGCGTAGAAGCATTTAGTGGACGGCGATACATCATCGTCGTCTATAAAGAGGAAGAAGTGACAGCCGAAAAAATTGCTCATACCCTGGATCAGCTTGGAGGAAGCGGTTGGCGGTGTGACCCTGTTCTATCGAACAAAAAGAGCAGTGAGAGATGAAACATTAAAAGTGTTTTTTAATCGAGCTTTTTTCCGACAAGCGAAAAGGGGTCAATCTTGGCGCCGTTCAAGCGTGTCCCCCAATGAAGGTGAGCCCCGGTTGACCGACCGGTTGACCCGACACGGCCGATTTGATCTCCACGTTTTACATGATCTCCTTGAGAGACAGAATAATCCAGAAGATGAAAATACATACTGAAAAGACCCAGTCCGTGATCAATCACGACAAGACGACCATTAAAAAAAAAGTGTCCCACAAGCGCAATCTTTCCCGCGTTTGTGGCAAAAACGGGGGTTCCACTGACGGCAGTGATATCTTCACCACTGTGGGCCTTCCTGGGTTTACCATTTAATATCCGCCTGCGTCCAAAAGTGCCCTGTGGCTTCCCCGCGACAGGCGCAATAAATTCCCCCCGCCAGAGACGTTCATCAATGCCCTGAGAAAAGGCCGTCTTCATTAATCCTGTTTCTTTTCTCACTCGAATGAGGATTTCAGGCGTCAGATCTACCATCCCTTTCGGGAGGGTAAGCCTTTGTTCTTTAAAAGAACCCGACTTCACATCAATCACATAGTCTCTCTGGATGGTTTTTCCATTTTTCTCCCATGTCACAACAAAAGGGTGAGGGCCAGGTTTTTGTGATAGATCAATACCGATGATGGCAAGAAAAGCCCCTTTTCCGGATTTAAAAAATGGAATGCTCCGATTCATAAATGTTCCCGAGACGGATTGACTGGATGGAGGGATCATGATGGTAAAGGGAACAATCCCTCCTTGCTGGACCTGAAGAGAATTCTCTGCCCCTATTGAACGCGTAGGAAAGAATAACGAAAAAAGAATTAGGACCACCGTCATGCTGTCATTAATTGAGAGAGAGTTCTCCTGCAATCAGTTCCTCCACACGCGTATTGTTGAAAGCAAAGGGATCCATACACAGAATTGTTTCCTCCCAATACCCATTGAGTTTCAGATAGGTCCAATCGACGGTATATGAACGGCTTTTTGACTTTGCAAAACGAATAAAATCTCCCCTGACCTTTGCACGGGTCGTATTCGGAGGAAACTGAAGTGCATTTTCTACATCTTTATCACTTGCAATTCGCTCAATCATATTGTCTCGACAGAGGAGATAATAAAGCCCTCGATCCTGGTTTATATCATGATATTGAAGATCTAACATAGCAAGGCGGGGGTCATCCAAATCACATCCTTTCTTTTCCATGTACGCGTTAATGAGCCCCATTTTTGCGATCCAGTCAATTTCCCGATCAAGCCGTTTCGGATCTTCCTCTAATTCATCCAGCACATATTCCCATCTTTCAAGAATATCGTGTGCGATTGGGTCAGTATCCCTTGAAGAAAGAGACCTCTTTGCTTTTTCAAGGTAGAGACGTTGTATTTCAATAGCGGTTAATTCCTTACCACGTGCGAGTTTCACTTTTTTCTTTAGCGTGGGATCACGCGATATTTCACGCATTGCCTTGACCGGATCGTCCAGTTCGATGCCGGAGACGAAAACGCCACGCTCGATCATTGAAAGAATCAGCGCAGTTGTTCCAACTTTCAGGTAGCCCGCATACTCAGACATATTTGAATCGCCGACAATGATATGAAGTCGGCGATATTTTTCGGCATCTGCATGGGGTTCGTCCCGGGTATTGATGATGCTTCTCGACGAAGTGGTTGATGAAGACGTTTTTTCGTGAATGTGTTGCGATCGTTGTGAGATATAGTAGTGGCTCCTGCCACCCACCTTTAAAATCTTTCCCGCGCCGGCATAGACTTGGCGGGTGACAAAAAAGGGAATCAATTGCTCAGTGACGCGCCAGAAATCAACCTGACGCTTCATCAGGTAATTTTCATGACAACCATAGGTATTTCCCATCGAATCAGTGTTGTTTTTGTAGATAAAAATATCCCCTGAAAGACCTTCTTCTTTCAACCTTTTTTGTGCAATTGGAAGGCACCTCTCCAAAAGGCGTTCACCCGCCTTGTCGTGAACGACAACATCGTAGACCTGATCGCACTCTGGTGTGGCATACTCTGGATGGCAACCGGTATCCTGATAAAAACGGGCGCCATTGGTCAGGAAAGCATTCGATGGCCAACTGTTTGGAATCAGTCCTTCAAAAACATATCCGAGGATTTTTTCCATGGGAAGATAGACCTTCCCATGCGGCGAAAAAATAAGGCCATATTCTGTTTCAAGTCCAAAGATACGGTGCTTCATGGACCTCTCCTGAATTGGCCTTAGGCGATATATTCAGCAAGCGCTTTAGGTGTCAGCCTTCGAAAGCGTCGTCCCTTCCGATTTTTGTCCAAAACAGCGGCTTCCAACCGATTGGGATCGACGGTCTGTTCGTAACCTTCTTCCATTGCTTCGACACAAATCTTAAGCACCACTTTCAGATCTGTTTTTTGATATCGACTTTTAATGGCTTCAGAAAGCTGCTCAGATTTTCCACCGATCACGGTAAAATCTTTCTCATCAAAAATACTTCCATCAAACTGGATACGATAGATTTCATTTTTCTTCGTTGCATCACCCACTTCGACCACAAGTATTTCGACTTCCAGTGGCTTGTTTTCCTGACTGAATATGGACCCGAGCGTTTGAGAATAGGCATCGGCCAAAGACCGGGCAGCGACATCTTCGCGGCTATAAAGATAGCCCTTCATATCGGCATGACGAATACCTGCCTTACGGAGATTTTCAAACTCGCTGTATTTACCCGCTCCGGCGAAGCCAATCCGGTCATAGACTTCAGAGATTTTATGAAGAGAACTTGAATTATCCGCCAGAAGAAGAATGCCTTCATCATATTCTATGGCAACGGTTGACCTTCCGCGGGAGATGCCTTTTTTGGCATATTCCGCCTTGTCCTGCATCATCTGTTCTGGTGAGACGTAATAAGGCATTGACATGCTTTTATCCTTCTTCCTGCTGAGAAATCATTTCTTGATAGATCCCTTCGATTTCTTCATCCGAGACATCTTCTACGCCTTCTTTGCTGATCACTTTCACTTTGGGAAAAATATGGCGAAGAAGGTCAGGCCCCCCCGTTGCAACGTCTGCTTCAGCCGCATCATAAATGGCTTCCAGACCAATCCAGATGGCTCTTTCTCTTGTCATATTTTTTTTGAAAATTTTCTTCATGGTTCCCCGAGCGTCTTTACCACCCGATCCAATCGCATAATATTCGGTCTCTTCGTATTTCCCTCCGGCAATATCATACTTAAAAATTCTCCCGGCCTTTCGTGTTACATCGAATCCGGCGAAAAGCGGGACGACCACCAGGCCCTGCATCGCCATCGGGAGGTTTGCTTTGATCATCTGGGAAAGTTTGTTGGCCTTTCCTTCCATTGAAAGAACGACACCTTCCAGTTTTTCATAATGCTCCAGTTCAACCTGAAAAAGGCGGGTCAGTTCCAAGCAGGGACCCGCGGCGCCTGCGATTGCAATCGCAGATGTCTCATCGGTTTTATACACTTTTTCAATTCGACGTTCTGAAATTGAATATCCTTCAGTGGCCCTGCGGTCCCCCGCAATGACAACGCCCTTCTGATAACGCAAAGCCAGAACCGTTGTCCCATGTGGGAGGTCTCGAGAAAGGGCTCTCTTTTCTGACAGAGATACACCATTCTCAGTAGCAGGTGTAAAGAGTTGAGGATGTTGTAAAGCCAGTAGCTGATGAAAGCTGGACCCTGGATCATTCAACTGGAATAGGTTCATTCGCCCCCCTTTTGGACATAGTTTTTGACAAATTCCTCCGCATTTTCCTCCAGGACATCATCGATTTCATCCATGACCTTATCCAGGTCTTCCTTTATCTTTTTTCCCTTTTCTACAACTTCAGCATTGGCAGAAACCTCTTCTTCATTTTTTTCGGATTGATGTTTCTCTTCACCTTTTCTTTCCTGTTTTTTCATCTCATGCTACCTCACGTTGCAATCAGCTTTAGTAATTCATCCACAGATTGGACCTCTTCTAGCAGCGAACCGGTCAACTCTTTCCCTCCCTTCCAGGGGTCCATCAAAGGAATCTTTTTGATGGTTCCATTCCTGGCCTTGAACAAAATAGATGTCCAGCTGGCTGCATAAATCTCTTTCGGAAATTTCTTAAGACAGGTACCACGGAAATAAGCGCGTGTGTCGGTGGGCGGGTTTTCCTGAGCATGTACCAGCATCTCCGGAGAAATCAGGCGTTCAACATAACCACCCTTCTCAAGAGAATAATAAAGGCCCTTTTTTTGAACCACATTGTGATATTGAAGATCCATCATCGAAACGCGGGGATCTCCCCAATCACACCCTTTCCGAGACATATAAGATTCGATGAGTTCCCGCTTGATCACCCAATCGATTTCGCGGGACAACTGCATCGGATCATCATCCAGTTGATCAAGGACCTGACGCCATCTTCGCAAAACATCCAGGGTGATTGGGTCATCACTTTTTTCAAAATGCATCTCCGCTTTTTCTAAATAAACCCTCTGGACATCAGTAGCACGCAAAGCCACGCCCCGTGAAAGTTTGATTTCATGTTTCAACGACAAATCTCTAGAAATTTCTTTGATGCTTCGTACCGGGTCATCAAGGGAGATGCCATCTACTTCACATCCTGACTCAAGCATCGCCACGACCAGTCCCATTGTCCCGATTTTCAGGTACGTTGTGACTTCCGACATATTGCTATCTCCGACAATAACATGTAATCGCCGATACTTTTCAGGGTCTGCATGGGGTTCGTCTCGTGTATTAATAATCGGTCGTTTGACCATGGTATTCAGATCAACCAGCGTTTCAAAAAAATCCGCACGTTGCGAAATCTGGTAGTCGGCGGGTTCCGTTCTGTTTTCTGAACCGACTTTTCCGGACCCGGCAAAGATCTGACGTGTAACGAGGAATGGGATCAGTTGAGAGACAAGCTTCTCAAAAGGGAATGAGCGGGCAACCAGATAATTTTCGTGATAACCATAACTATTTCCCTTTCCATCCGTGTTGTTTTTATAAATTGAAAGATCAACATCACTCGTTTTCATTAAACGGGTCATTTCAAGAGAAATCTCAAGAATGCGTTCGCCGACTTTTTCATAGGCGAGCAATTCCAGGGGCGTTGCACATTCGGGGGTTGAATATTCAGGATGGGCGCCATCCACATAGAGACGTCCGCCATTTGAGAGGAGCTTGTTGAGTAGGCGATTGTATTCCGGACTGGGACGTTCCCGCTCTCCATCGGCCTCAAAGCCGCGGGCGTCCTTCAGAGGATTCTCATTTTCATAATCCCAGGCAATGGATGATGAAGGGAGGTTCGGATAGCTGCCAATGAGGAATATAGAGTTTGAGACAGGATCGGTTGAACCGGGATATCTGGCGGCGATTCCGAATTCAGTCTCTGTCCCTACAATTCTCTTCATCGTCGTCAGGCCTCCAATGGCCCACCGTGATTGGCTTTATTTTTTATAGATAATGCCCAGTCGCAACGGTCTCTATTTTTTCAGGATCTGCCGCAGAACGGCCTGCCATTGTACGAACATGGATAATTTTTTCACTGTTTCTCCCAGCGATTTTTGCCCAGTCATCCGGATTCGTCGTATTGGGGAGATCTTCATTTTCCTTGAATTCTTCCTGAATTGCCCGGAGAAGATCTTCTCCCTTTAAGCCTTTGACTTCGCAGTCGAGGAAACGTTTAATAGCGTGTTTTTTTGCACGGGAGACAATCCCCTCAATCATCGCACCACTTGAAAAGTCCTTAAAATAGAAAGTCTCTTTTTCTCCATTGGCGTAGGTCACTTCTAAAAATTTGTTTTCTTCGCGCAGGCTATACATTTCTTCAACCGCATCGTTAATAAAGGTTTCGACCACTTTTTTTCGGTTGTTCTTTTCCTTTTCCAAGGCTGCCGGATGGAAGGGGAGATCTTCTGAAAGATATTTGTAAAAGATGGCGATGGCCGCATCTTTGTCCGGTCGTTCAATTTTGATTTTGATGTCTAGTCGTCCAGACCGCAAAATTGCAGGATCAAGGAGGTCTTGCCGGTTTGTCGCGCCGATGACAATCACATTTCGGAGTTGTTCGACCCCGTCAATTTCTGACAGGAATTGGGGGACGATGGTGGACTCCATATCAGAAGATACGCCCGTCCCCCGGGTTCGAAAAAGCGCGTCCATTTCATCAAAAAAGACAATCACAGGGTGACCGGCCTCAGCACGTTCTTTTGCCTTCTGGAAAACCTCTCGAATCTGTCGTTCACTTTCTCCGACATACTTATTCAGTAGCTCAGGCCCTTTCACATGGAGAAAAAAACTTCTGATCTCTCGGCCGGAACGACTGCCCAATTTTCCGGCGATGGATGCTGCCACCGCTTTTGCAATGAGTGTTTTTCCACATCCGGGAGGTCCATACAGGAGAACACCTTTTGGAGGGAGGAGCTTATGTTCTGCAAAGAGATCACGATGTAAAAAGGGAAGCTCCACAGCATCTCTAACCAGTTGAATCTGTTCGTCCAGGCCTCCGATATTTTCATAACCGACATCGGGTATTTCATCCAGAACCACTTCTTCAACTTCAGATTTTGGCAGTTTTTCAAGAACATGACCTGATCGCTCATCAAAAAGCAAGTGATCTCCAACGGAGACATGTTCTTTCAACAAGGGGTCTGCCAATTCAACCACAAGTTCTTCTTCTGTTCGAAGGGACACAACCAGCCTGTTGTTTTCCAAAATATCTTTCACACGAACGACTTCACCATGGGAATCAAATCCACAAACTTCAATGGCATTTAAGGCCTCGTTTAAAAGGAGCTGTTCGCCCTTTTTGAGTGCGCTTGAAGATATATCGGGATGAAGATTTACCTTCATTTTCCTGCCTGAAACATAGACGTTGACCGTCCCATCTTTGTTTACGCCAGAAAAAATGGCATAACTCGCGGGTGGGGCGGTCAGTTTTTCAACTTCACTTCTCAAGTCCTCAATTCGTTTTTTCGCTTCAATCAATGCGGCTGTTAATTTCTCATTCTGCTTTAAGGCCTGATCAAGGTGAGTGCGGGATTGGCGCAAGTCTTTTAATTCCCGTTCCATTGAGACCACCTGTACAAGCAGTTTTTCTCGCTCGCGCTCAATCTCCATGATCTCTGCTTCCATCTCTTGCCCACTGAATTGCCCTGAAAGCCGCTTTATTGTCGTTCGGAGTGGGTTCCTCTTCCCCTGTTTTTTGCCTTCATCAGCCATGATGTTACCTCAAATGCATCGGTATAATTGCTTGAAATTAAGTCTATCATCCTTCCAAAAGAGGGTCAACTACAGCCAAAAAGGGCTCTACCTACTCATTTTCAGGAAGAAAGCCGCCGAAGGATAATGATCATATTTAAGTTTCCTGGATTATGATGACAGCCATAATTGTCTTAATTTAAGTTTTCAGAAGCGGTATCCCGGTGGGATTTTGTGGCAAATTAATAGAAAAAATAGAGGGAAGGAAACAGCAGTTTTTTGCAAATCCACTGTGTCCCCTTCCCTCTGGGGATGGCTATTTTATTGATTTTCTGAAATTGCGGCCTGTGCTGCGGCGAGCCTTGCAATGGGTACTCGATAGGGAGAACAGCTGACATAATCCAATCCAAGACGGTGACAGAAGCGGACTGAGCTGGGTTCTCCCCCATGCTCACCGCAGATGCCGATCTTGAGTTCGGGTCTAACGGACCGTCCCTTACCGATGCCGATTTCCAGCAAGGCCCCAACACCTTCTTGATCAATCGATACAAATGGGTCTTCCTGGAAAATTTCCTTTTCGATATAGGCCGGGAGAAATTTACTGGAATCATCCCGCGAAAGCCCATAGACCGTCTGTGTCAGATCGTTGGTGCCGAATGAGAAGAATTCAGCTTCTTTTGCAATCTGGTCTGCAAGCAATGCCGCACGCGGAAGTTCAATCATCGTGCCAATCGTGTAGACAACCTGTTCTTTTCTCAACGACATCACTGCCTCTGCCTTGGAAACACAGAGTGTCTTTAATTCAGAAAGTTCTTTCACATCTGAAACCAGCGGGATCATCACCTCTGGAATCACATCGATATTTTTTTTGCTCAATTCACAGGCCGCCTCGAAAATGGCTTCGATCTGCATTTCATAAATTTCAGGAAAGGTAATGCCGAGGCGACAGCCACGATGCCCCAGCATCGGGTTGAATTCATGAAGGGTCGTTGTTTTTGCGCGGATGGATGCGACAGAAAGCCCCATTTCAAAAGAAAGTCCTTCCAAATCAGCTTCTGTTTGTGGCAAAAACTCATGAAGCGGGGGATCAAGAAGACGTATGGTCACCGGCAGTCCCTTCATTTCTTCGAAAATCTCTAAGAAATCGCCTTTCTGGATTGGCAAAAGCTTATTCAATGCCCGCTTTCTCTCTTCGACGGTTTCGGAGAGAATCATCTCACGAACAGCAAGGATTCGGTCTTCTTCAAAAAACATATGTTCTGTCCGACAGAGGCCGATGCCTTCCGCGCCGAAACGGATGGCCACACGCGCATCCCGCTGGCTGTCCGCATTCGCACGAACCTTCAGTCGCCGTGTCTTATCCGCCCATCCCATCAATGTTTTAAATGCCTCTCCCAGTTTCGGTTGAATCAAATCCACCTCTCCAAGAATGACCTCTCCGGTCGAGCCATTGAGACTGATATAGTCTCCCTCTTTGACGCACAGATCTCCGACCGTAAAGTTACGCTCTGCTTCATTGATGACAATCGCACCACACCCTGAAATACAGCACTTTCCCATGCCGCGAGCCACAACCGCCGCATGAGAAGTCATTCCCCCGCGAGCAGTGAGAATCCCCTCAGACGCGTGCATTCCGCCAATATCTTCAGGAGACGTTTCTGCACGGACCAAGACCACTTTTTCCAGACGTTCGGCTTTCATCTCTGCATCCTCCGCCGTAAAAACCACCTTTCCGATGGCGGCGCCCGGGGAAGCGGGAAGACCCGTTCCAATCACATTTTGTTTCGCCTTTGGATCGATCATCGGGTGGAGCAGTTGGTCCAATTGTTGAGGATCGATCCTGGAAATGGCCTCATTCTGAGTAATGCGTCCCTCACTCACCAAATCCACGGCAATTTGAATCGCCGCCGACGCAGTCCGTTTTCCAACGCGGGTTTGCAGCATGTAAAGTTTTTTGTCCTGAATGGTAAATTCAATATCAAGCATGTCCCGATAGTGAATCTCCAGTTTTTTGTAAATCAACATGAGATCAGCATAAGCCCTTGGAAGCTCTTCTTTTAGCGCCTCGATTGAAAGTGGTGTCCGGATGCCTGCAACCACATCTTCCCCCTGCGCATTAAAGAGAAACTCTCCGAAAAACCGGTTCTCCCCGGTTGAGGGATCCCGCGTAAATGCCACACCCGTCCCGGAAGTGTCCCCTAAATTGCCAAAAACCATCGCCACAACATTCACAGCTGTTCCCCAATCTTCCGGAATGTTGTTTAATCGACGGTATGTTTTTGCCCGTTTTCCATACCAGGAATTAAAGACAGCATCGATCCCGAGACGAAGCTGATCAAGAGGATCTTCAGGAAATGCTTTTCCTGTTTCCTTTAAAATAATCGCCTTGAATTGTCCCACCAACGCAATCAGGGCATCCACAGTCAAATCGGTGTCCTGGTGGACTCTGAGTGCAATTTTTTTCTCTTCGAATACCCGATCAAATTGTGCCCGGTCAACCCCTAAAACAACGCTTCCAAACATAGAGACGAAACGCCGATATGCATCGTATCCGAACCATTCATTATTTGATTTTTTAATCAGACCTCTGACTGTCTGGTCGTTCAGACCCAAATTGAGGACCGTATCCATCATGCCCGGCATCGAAGCCCGCGCACCCGATCGAACAGAAACCAAAAGAGGATTGTCAGGATCACCGAATTTAAACCCGAACGACTTTTCAACCTGCTTCATCCCGGCAAGCGTCTCTTCCCACATCCCTTCCGGATAACGGTTGTCAGCTTCAAAAAATTCAACACAAGCCTCCGTCGTAATGGTAAAACCAGCGGGGACAGAAATACCAAGCCGGGACATTTCAGCCAGACCGGCGCCTTTGCCGCCAAGAAGGTTCTTCATATCTCCCTGTCCTTCTGCATCTCCATCACCGAAATAGTAGACATATTTCTTTTTTTGTTTCATCGAATTCCTCCTAATATATTCTATTCAATCGACACAACTTTAATCTGGTAAAGAATAAATTCGAGAGATAATTTTCAATATTTAAACTCACCTTCAACAATTTTTTGGAAATCACTAAAGCGATCAAAATGGCGGCTGACTTCGAATAAGAGGCTAAGACGGTTGTGGCGAATCTTATCTTCTTTGTCCATCACGAGGACGTCTTCAAAAAAACGGCTCAGCGGTGCATAGAAGCTTGCAAGCGTTTCTAATATTTGAACATATTGTCGGTTTTTCCACAACGGATCCATCAATCGTTCAACCTCGGAGACAACTTCATACAACGCCTTTTCGCTTTCGTGGGTGAAGAGAGACGGGTTGACATATCCCTCAAATCCTTCCGGTAATATTCTCATGGCCCGCTTACAAGCAAGCATCAGGGGATCGAAGTCCGGCTCTTTCGAAAACCGGACAAGGGCATTGACGCGCGCAATTAAATCTGCGGGGCGATCAAAGTGTTTTGTCAAAACAGCATCCCTCAAGTCATAACGAACGCTTACCGAATTCAGGTAATAATCGAGCCGCTGCTTCAAAAAATCAGACACGACATCAGCCACATTTCCGGCTTCAAACTTCTTCTGAACTTCGTAAAGACGAAACGACTCCCGAAGAATTTTTCGTAGCGAAAGAGGATGGAGGCCTTCTTCCATCGCAATCATTTGAATCACCCCGAGACCCTGGCGGCGCAGGGCATAAGGGTCCTCTGACCCACTCGGAATCAAGCCGACACCAAAACAGCCGCAAATTGTATCCAGTTTGTCCGCCAGCGCCAAAATCTGCGCGATGCGTTCTTTCGGGAGATCATCCCCTGAAAATCGCGGCAGATAATGTGTCTCAATCGCCTCTGCAACCAAAGCATTTTCTCCATCCAGAAGGGCATAAATACACCCCATCTTTCCCTGGAGAGATGTGAACTCCCGCACAACACCGGTTAAGAGATCGCATTTACACAGGCGCGCAGCACGTTCAACAGCTTGTGTGCGTTCCTGAGAGAGGCCCAGTTCTTTTGCAATGAAAGAAGAAAGAGAGACCAGTCGTTCCACCTTCTCATAAAGGCTTCCCAGTTGGTCCTGGAAAGTCACATTTTTAAGCAGTGGAAGTCCTTCAAGCAGCTTCTTCTTGCGATCCTGCTCAAAATAGAACCGGGCATCATAAAGACGTGCCGTCAAAACCCGTTCATTGCCTTTAATGATCTTTGCCATGTTGTTCGTCTTGATATTGGCAATGGTAATAAAATATGGAAGCAGTGCCTCCTCCGGTGAGACAAGATGGAAATAGCCTTGGTGTTCTGTCATGGCCGTGATGATGATTTTCTCCGGGATTTCCAGGAAGGAGGCATCAAACGTACCACAGATCGCCTTCGGGAACTCCACTGTGTGAACCGCTTCCCAGATCAGCTTTTGATCCGCGCCCCCCAGCCGCCCGCCTTTTTCATCGGCCAGATGTTTCATCTCGGTTTCAATCACACGACATCTCTCATCCGGGTCGACTAGAACAAAACGCTGACGCAAAGCCGCTTGATAGTCCTTGAAATTGCTGACATGGAATGGCCCGGGTGACATCAGATGGTGGCCATAAGAGACATTTCCTGACGACACACCGGCGTAGGAAAACGGAATCACCTTTTCATCGTAGAGGGCCACGATCCAACGAATCGGCCTGACGAAGGCACACCCCGTCCCATTCCATTTCATCGATTTGGGAGACGATAGTGCAGCGATCATCTCCGGAAGAATTTGTTCAAGCAGAGAGGTCGTCGATTTCCCCTGCTTTCGTTTTTCGACAACCAGGTATGCTCCTTTTTTCCCTGCCCCGACCTGGCCCAAATCCTCTGCTTGACGGATCTGAACCGCTTCAAGAGAAACTTTTTGAGACTTCGCAAAGCCGATGGCCGCAGGCGTTGGGATTCCTTTGCTGTCAAATGAGATCCGCTTTGGAGGACCAATGATGGTCTCACGCTTCGTTCCCTGTTCAGAGGCAATATGAGGAAAGGAGAGGATGAGGCGCCGGGGTGTCCCGAAAACACGGGGTTCTGAAAATGGGATTGTCGCCGTGTTCAATCGTTCTTTTGCAATTCTTAAGAGCTGCTTAAGAAGCAAAGGCATGATGTTTGAGGGGACCTCCTCAACCCCGATCTCAAGCAACAAGGGGTGTTCTACAGATGGGGATACTGTTTGGCTTGAAATAGAAGACATTGTTACCCGTTATGTCATGACTTCAAAAGAGGAAATCCTGCTTCTTCCCGTTGTTGGAGATAGGTCGCTGCACACAATCTGGCGAGCCCTCGAACACGTGCGATATAACCTGTTCGTTCTGTTACAGAAATCGCACCACGCGCATCCAGTAAATTGAAAAAATGAGAACTTTTAATACACTGATCGTAAGCAGGCAGGACCAGTCCCTTTGCAACCAATGCCATGCCTTCCTTTTCAGAGCGGTCAAAAGAGGTCTTCAGCAGGCCGATATCGGCTTCATCAAAGTTGTATCTGGAAAACTGTACCTCGGCTTCGTGGTGGACGGCTCCATAACGCATTGTCTCGGTCCAGGCGAGGTCGTAAACATTGTCAATCTCCTGCAGGTACATCGCAACGCGTTCAAGCCCGTAGGTAATTTCAACTGAAACGGGATCCAGGGCAATGCCGCCAACCTCCTGAAAGTACGTAAACTGCGTAATCTCCATTCCATCCAGTCGGACCTCCCAACCGAGTCCCCAAGCGCCCAGTGTCGGGGATTCCCAGTCATCCTGGACAAAACGAATGTCATGCTCTGTCAGGGCGATACCAAAAGAAGACAAACTTTGAAGGTATAAATCCTGTATATTTTCTGGAGCTGGTTTTAAGACCACCTGATACTGGTAATAATGCTGAAGCCGGTTGGGATTCTCACCATAACGACCATCTGTCGGACGTCGACACGGTTGAACATAAGCGGCCCGCCAGGGTTCCGGTCCCAGAGATTTAAGGAAGGTTGCAGGGTGGAATGTTCCGGCCCCGACCTCCTGATCATAGGATTGCAGGATCGTACATCCTTGATTGGCCCAGAAGTTGTGTAGGGATAAAAAAAGGGCTTGGAAATTCAGTCCTTTTCGCTTCAAGAGTGTGCTTTTATCCACAGGTAGGTCTATAGGCCACTTGGAGGGAAACAACGGCATTTAAAGTAACAAAACGAGGAAAATATTGTCAATTGAAATGAGCTCACCTTAAAAACTAAAATAATATGCGTAAATCCATGCCAATAAATGTTCTATATTTGAAGCTTCTTTATTTGACAACTTTCGTAGCGGATGTTTACATTCAACCCTTCCTGCTGAGAGACAATGGGGGAAGGTGAGCCTCAAAGTGAAAAAACAAATGTATTGCCGATTATGGCTCTTTTCTCTTTCTTTTTTTATTCTCCTCACCGCCTGCACGAAAGAGATTCGCCCCACACCAGCCGCTTTGCAAAAGGACGCCTCTATTGAGGAATTAATCGCCCTCTATCAGAAACGAGTCAATGAAACGACAGGTTTTAAGGCCTTGATGGAAGTGACCGCCAACCTTGGAAATCGCGGGCGGCACACCTTTCAGGCATCACTCCACGCCCATAATAACCAACGACAAATTAGAGGATTTGATCTTTTCGGTGGAACACTCTTTGACCTCAGGTTAAGCGGACGGTTCTTCTCCTTGAGTATCCCCTCTGAAAGAAAAACATTGCGCGGAAAACTGGATCAGTTTGAGGCGCTTGCCGGAGAGAAAATCCCCTCCGGATTAATCAATCTTTTAGAATGGGTCACACGAAGCGGCCTCCCGGAAGTCCCCTTTGCTGACACGCCAGCCCTTCAGAAAGAACAACATTTTTTCACCCTCTATTTGTTTTCAACCGATGGCAACATTGGATGGATCCGTCAAAAACTCCAAATTGAGCGAAACGCTTTTCGAGTGCAGCAGGTTGACCTCTTCGATCTATCCGGGTCTCGTCAAACGATGATAAAACTGGATCATTATCAAAAAGTAGAAGGGCGTGATTTCCCATTTTCTGTGGAAGGACACGGGCCTGGAGGAAAGATTATTTTGAAGTTCAAAGAAGTTATCTTTGATGAATCGACTTTACAAAAATCAACTTCAATGGATAGAGAATGAAAATTCTGGCAATTGACACCGCCACCCTGGCCGGAGGCGCTGCCTTAATGGATGAAGAACGACTTATTGCTGAATACCGACTCGATGTCGCCGTTCGACACTCTGAGCGGATCATGGTTGCCATTGATCACCTCCTTAAAGAGAGCCATACCAAACTGTCAGACCTTGACGCCATCGCCGTTTCAATCGGCCCGGGTTCCTTTACCGGGCTGCGCGTCGGGCTGGCAACGGCAAAAGGCCTCGCAACAGGCGCGGGCAGGCCATTGGTTCTTGTTCCGACACTGGCAGCCATGGCCCATCCCTTTTCACATTCCAAATATCTTATCGCCCCCTGGATCAATGCGCGCCGTGGAGAAGTTTACTGGTCTCTATTTGAAAATCAAGACAATCACCTTGTGCAGTACACACAAGACGCGGCGACCTCCCCCGAAGACGCCATTGAAGAGATTGGCGATGTCATGCGCGAGCAAAAAACCCGTTTTTCAGGCATCCTCTTTGTGGGAGATGGCGCATTAAAATACCGGAGCATTATCCAGAAAAAGTTAGAAGCGAAAGCGGCTTTCCCGACACTGAGCTTGCAATTCCCCTCTGCGGCAAGCGTGGCAGAATTGGGCCTTGAGTTACTCACAAAGGGAGAAGGAATGGCGCCCGATTTGGCGGTCCCAAGCTACTTGAGGGCTTCTTATGCAGAGTTGAAAAGGAATGCGTCTGAGGGTAAAATGAGGGTGTGACAATATTCCCGAAAACACTGCCAACGCACCTCCGGATATTCTTTCCCGAAACACTTGAGACCTTGCCACTTTAATGAATTTCCTCCAACCCAAGTTCTATTTTGAATCCGCACAAACCCATAATCTGCCAGAAATAATGACGATTGATCGTCACTCATTTCCCTATCCATGGACCGAGAGGATGTTCATTTCAGAGATTTACGACAACCCTTGTTCATTTTCTTATGTTGTCAAAGATGTGATAAGCGGCAAAATAGTCGCTTTTCTCATCATGCGAAAACTGCTGGATGAACTGCACTTAATGAGTCTTGCAGTCCATCCGGAAAGCCGCCGTCAGGGAATAGGAGAAGCAATGATCCGGAAGGCTTTATCGACCGGGACCGAAAAGGGAATGGAAAAGGTCATTTTGGAAGTTCGGGCATCCAACATTCCGGCTCAGGCACTTTATCAGAAATTGAGTTTTGTTAAGATCGCCATTCGTAAAAAATACTATATTAAGCCGACCGAAGATGCCTTTTTATTCCAATGCTTGCTCTCTTCCGGCTTTTCAAATCAGGAAGGAAAACAACCTCTGGTCCATGTCGAAAGGGTTTAATAAAATCACTTCAGACCAATTTCAACAAAAATGATGACCCAAAATTAGGAGGCGTACACGATGAGTGACAATGAAAATATGATCAAAATCTTACGTGAAAAAAATTATCACTTTCGCACGCTGGAAAAAGACCACCAGGCATACGAAACCTCGCTTGAGTCCCTGCGTCGCATCAAAGTATTGTCGGCGGAAGAAGAACGTCAGGAAAAAAATTTTCAAAAAAAGAAATTGGCCGCAAAAGATTCCATGGAGGAAATCATCCGGCAATACAAGGCAAATGGAGACGCCGGTTTAAAAACCGGCTAAAACCATGTTTGGTATCGGCATCCCGGAACTGATTTTAATCTTGATTATTGCCTTCGTCGTGGTCGGCCCGGATAAACTGCCCAAGCTTGCCAGAGCGCTGGGAAAGGGCGTTTATGAGCTTCGTCGCGCGACAGAAGGTGTCCGGGAAGACCTTGAAAAAGAAGGATCTGCAATCGAAGAGGTATTAGCCGAGGGAAAGGCAAAGGCGGGTGAAAAAACAGACCTGGAGTAGCGGTCCGGTGGAAATGCCCATCACCGGTCATCTCCAGGAACTCCGGCAGAGAATCATTCTCTCACTGGCCATTCTTATAATTTTTGCCGGAACCGCCTTTTATTTTTCAGAGATCCTCCTTGGCTGGCTCAAAACCCCTTTAAATACAGATCTTGTTTTCCTTTCTCCTGCAGAAGCTTTCTGGGCCGACCTGAAAGTCTCTCTCTTCATCGGGTTTCTTGTCGCCTTTCCAGCCATTGTTTATCAAGTGTGGGCCTATGTCTCGCCGGGGCTCCTTCCAGGAGAGCGAGCGCTCTTTCTCCCCTTCTTGTCTTTCGGCATCTTCTTTTTTTTTAGCGGCATTTTTTTTTGCTATGCCGTTGCCCTTCCCTTTGCGATCCAATTCTTAATTGACTACGGGCGCGATGCAGGCGTGACCCCTTTAATTTCGGTTTCATCCTATGTCGATTTCAACATTAAAATTCTTCTGGCCTTCGGCATTATTTTTGAATTGCCTATGGCAATGGTCATCTTGGGCAGAATGGGATTCCTAACCGCCGAGATACTGGTGCAGAACCGGAAATATGCCATTCTCGGGGCTTTTGTCATTGCCGCAATTGCAACGCCCACGCCCGACATTTTCAATCAACTGATTATGGCTGGACCTTTAATTTGTTTATACGAAATAGGAATTATAACCGTTCGAATCTTTGGTAAAAAAAAGAAGACAACCACAGATCAACCAGAGGATGACCATGCGTCGAAGTAGAAAACCCCTGTTTTTTTCAGGCCTGATCGGCCTTTTAATTGTCATTGGATTGGTCTTGTTTTTTGGACAACCCAAACCACTGCCCTTTCCTTTTGCGGAACCCATCACCTACCTGCCGGATTACCAGCCGCCGGGAGAAGGGGTCACTCTCTATCCGACAAACGGCCCCTTCGGAATCGATACCATCGAAACCATCGCCAAAACCTCAGAAAGCCTGTTTGTCGGCACATTCGGGGGGGGATTGTTCAGGAGCAATGATCATGGAGACCACTGGGAACCCGTCAATCGCGGACTGCTGGATAAATTCATCGTCGATCTCACCCCGATCAGGAAAGATCTCCTCTTTGCGACCACCGTTCGGCTGGGACTCTTTAAAAGCCACGACAATGGAGACCACTGGACGTCATCGAACAAAGGTCTTGAGCAAACAGACGTGGAATCCATGGTCGTCCTTCCAGATGGCCAAATGCTGGCAGGAACAGGACTGGGCGTTTACATCAGTCAGGATGAAGGCGCCACTTGGAACCCGTTCAACCAAGGCCTTGAGAGAGAACTGATTCGAAGCATTGTGGTCACAGAAGCGCAAACCATTTTTGCCGCCACACAGGGACAGGGGATCTATAAAAGAGAACCCGGGGGAAATCAATGGATTCCCGTTGTCCGCGCATTTGCTTCTGAAGGCCTTGAAGAACGGATTATCCGTGCGCTCGCCCTGGGGCCGGGTGGCACCCTGTTTGCCGGAACGATGAGCTCGGGTATTTTTCGGAGCAGCGATGGCGGGGAGACTTGGGGCAGCGCCAACAGAGGATTGGGAAACAAATCAATCCGAACATTGGCGACCGATGAAGAAGGTATTCTTTATGCCGGCACCGGTGAAGGCGTTTACGCCAGCGAAGACAATGGGATGAACTGGATTTTTCTATCCGAGGGAATGAGAGATTTTACCATTCAATCGTTCGTGGTCACGCCGGAGGGAGATCTTTACGTTGGATCTGTCGGAGAAATCTACCGGGGGCGACGCCAACTGGCCTGGGAACCCATTCATGCACGCATTCTAATATCCCCGATCCAGGCGCTCGATTATGGAATAGAAGGAATCACAGTCGGGACGAATGGGAAAGGAACTTATGTCAATGCCCAGGATAATTGGATGTCTGACAACCTAGGTCTTGTGAATCTCTCCATCCGGGACATGGACCGGGGAAAATCCTATCTTTATGCCATTACCAACGATGGGGTTTACCGGAGACAGCCCAGCCGGCATCGCTGGGATAAGACTGAAAATCTTCCTGATGGAGAAGCCATTTCAATTGGCGCAGGAGAAAATGATCAGGTTTATATCGGAGCAACCAAAGGACTCTTCTTCTCCAACAGCCACGGACACAATCTTGAAAAAATAACAGCCCTTGGGACAAATGCTGTCATTGATCTGGACGTGGAAGGCCTCGACGTCCTCGCCACAACCGCTACCCAGATCTGGATGAAATCAAAAGAAGAAGCGTGGCAGACAATCATCACCAAAGATGGATCGCCCTTCCTTGCTTCCGAATTACACCCGGATGGAACCGTCCTTGCCCTGACCGCGCAGGGCATTTGGAAAAGGGATCTTAAAGGCAACTGGCGGGAGTTGGGAGGAACCCTTCCGAAAGGGCTTAAAATGACATCAATCGCCGCTGATCCGGGCAATGCGAAAATCTTATATGTTGGAAGCGATCAGGGGCTTTTCTGGAGCGCAAATGAAGGAGAGGTCTGGGAAGACGCGCGGTTTTACCACGGCTTACCCTTTGACGGACAAATCAATCAAGTCCTTCCAACAAACAGTACGGCCCTCTGGCTGGCAACCGAAGAAAATGGCGTGCTTATCGGCATCTCTAAAGTCGCCCAGAAAAGCTGGTTTAAACGGTGGGTTCAGTAGATATGTTGATCTGCAACAAATCCTGCCGATACGCTTCACCCATCCCGGCGGCGCCGGCCGATAAAAATAAGGTCGTTGCGGCAAGAAATAAATCTACGTAGACTTGAAGGAGGGTTCTTTTAGATAAATTGCACAAGTTGGCTGAGACAGACGGATATACCCACCG
The DNA here is from genome assembly GCA_046756725.1 of Nitrospiria bacterium. Classification (GTDB taxonomy): domain Bacteria; phylum Nitrospirota; class Nitrospiria; order SBBL01; family JAADHI01; genus JBHHWW01. Next base: position 31,004 of record JBHHWW010000002.1, read on the forward strand.
CTGTCTTCATCCACGAAAGTCGTCAGGGAAACTTAAAAAATGGTCCGGTTGCAAAAATGGAATCTTCGGTCTTTGTGGTTTCTTCTAGGGGGCCTCTCCGTCATTGTACTGGGAGGGCTTTTTCTTTTTTGGAAAGACGGTCCGGTCCGAAAAGATCCCTTTGCAAAACCCGTCCAGATTGCAGCGGGGGCCTACCATACCTGCAGCCTCCTTTCGGACGGAACGGTCAAATGCTGGGGGAGAAATGGAAATGGGCAGCTTGGAAATGAGACCTTTAAACGGGCTGCGCTTCCAGGGAGCGTATCGGGGATACATTCGGCAAGCGCAGTGACGACGGGCGGATTTCACACCTGCGCCCTCCTTTTCAATGGAAAGATCAGCTGCTGGGGCACCAACGACAGCGGACAAATAGGAAACGGTCCTTTTGGCGGTTCGTCTGAACCGCAAGAGCTTTCGCAGATCAATGACGCAATCGCTGTATCAGCGGGTTCTCGCCATACCTGCGCGCTTATTTCAGACGGGACGGTTCAATGCTGGGGGGATAACCATCACGGTCAGCTGGGCATCGGTACGTCTCCCACCACTTCATCAATCCCTGTCACGGTGCCGAAGATCACCAAGGCAATTGCACTTTCTGCGGGAGGGCGTCATACCTGCGTACTTTTGACGGGTGGCATTGTCGCCTGCTGGGGAGGAAACGAAACAGGGCAGCTCGGACGTGGCCAATTTAGCAATTCAGGTGCGCCCTGGGTGGTTTCCGGGATTAGAACGGCCGTCGAACTTGCTACGGGAGGGAGCCATACCTGCGTCGTCCTTTCCGACAGATCAATTCGATGTTGGGGCGAAAACAATAACGGACAACTTGGGACAAAACACTTTGGAAATACCTACAGTCCCTTAAGAATCCCCGGTATTACCAATGCCTCGTCAGTCACAGCCGGCGCGTTTCACAGTTGTGCGCTGTTAGAGGATGGGAAGGTAAAATGTTGGGGCCAGCACGTCAACGGCCAACTCGGCGTACCGGATATCCCTGACGAGACGGAGCCGGTGACCGTTCCCGGGGTGAGCGCGGCTGTCGCAGTCACCGCCGGCGCCTTCCATACCTGCGCACTTGATTTATTGGAAAAGATCGAATGCTGGGGACCGAATAACAGCGGTCAGCTTGGAACGGGCGGTCCCATCGGGCATACCCCCGCGCGAGGGCTGGTCCGTCTCGACGTGATGTGACCTGACTCCCTGAAGTATGATATAGACCCATCAATGAAAAAGAAGAAAAACAAGGTATGGGCCCGCGTTATCTGGGCCGGTTCCTTCCTCGTATTCCTCGCCGCACTCGCCTACCTGATTCACCTGGATGAAGTGATTGTCAAGCAGTTTGAAGGCCCGCGATGGCAACTTCCCTCCAAGATTTACTCCGCACCTCTGACCCTCTCCCGGGGTCTTGATATCGGGAAAAAGAACCTGGCCGCCCGCCTGAAACGGCTTTCTTATCGTCGCGTTTCGCATCCCGTCCGAATGCGGGGAGAATATTATCAGGACAAACATAAATTCGAGATCTACCTGCACGCATTTGATTATCCGGATCATTCTGAGAAAGGCGCGCCCGTCCGTCTGACACTGACAGAAAAAGGGCGCATTCATCGGATCATTGATATGCGCCGTATTTCCGATTTGTCTGAAATCCAAGTCGAGCCGGAAGTCATCGGCGGTTTTTTTGAATCGGACTGGGAAGAACGGCGTTTAATTGCACTTGACGAGGTTCCCAAAATGTTGATTGATGCCATCCTGGTGATGGAAGACAGGCGGTTTTATGAGCATCTCGGAATCAATCTGAAGGGGATTGCCAGAGCCGCCTGGGTTAACCTATGGGCTGGAAAGATTGTCCAGGGGGGGAGCACGCTCACGCAGCAACTGGTGAAGAATTTTTTCCTGGAAAGTGAGCGGACCTGGCGAAGGAAAATCCCGGAGGCTTTGATGGCCCTGCTTCTGGAGCGGCGTTATTCAAAAGAAGAGATCCTGGAGGCCTACCTGAATGAAATTTATCTGGGACAAAACGGCATCATGGGCATCTACGGCATCGGTCAGGGGAGCTGGTTTTATTTTCGGAAAGCGCCTTCTGACCTGACGCTGGGCGAGGCGGCGCTTCTGGCCGGAATGATTCGATCTCCCAATATCTTTTCCCCGACAAAAGATGTGGATCGCGCCACGCGCCGCAGAAACCTGGTTTTGGAAACCCTTTTTTCGGAAGGTAAAATTTCCCTTCAGCCCTATCTGACAGCGCGAGCAGAACGGGTTTCTAAAAAAGAATTGGAGCAGCGTCTCAAAACGGCACCCTATTTTGTGGACCAAATTCGACGGGAAGTGATGCACCTCTATCCCGCACGGGTGGTCCATTCCGGTGGCCTACAGATTTTCACGACACTCGATGTGGAAATGCAGCAGATTGGAGAGACTTCTTTAAAAGAAGGGCTTGAGGCATTGGAGCGAAAAAATCCCGGTCTTACGCGGTCAGATCCGACGCAGCAGTTACAGGGCGCATTGGTGGCGATTGACCCGGAAAATGGTGCTGTCCGTGCCATTGTGGGGGGACGCGATTACCGCCACAGCCAGTTCAATCGCGTGACGGATGCCAAGCGACAGCCCGGGTCTTCATTTAAACCCATTGTTTATCTGACTGCATTTGAACAGGCCGCCAACGGGGGTCCGCCTTACACGCCCATCAGTCGCGTCGATGATGCGCCGATTACCATCCATGTGGGTGGAAAAAACTGGTCTCCGGAAAATTACGACAAACGCTATCTCGGCTCCGTAACCCTCCGGGCCGCGCTTGAAAGATCTCGTAACGCAGCAACAGTTCGCCTTTCCCAGGAAATCGGCATGAAAGAAATTGTCAAAATATCCAGCGCCATCGGCATCCAAAGTCCCTTGATGCCGATTCCGTCGCTGGCGCTGGGCAGCATCGAGGTCACACCGCTTGAAATGGGCATGGCCTACAGCACGCTGGCAAATGGCGGCATACGACATCCACCTAAATTTTTAAAGGGCATTATTGATCCGCGCGGTCTCCCGATTGACCGCATTGCCGAAGAGTCTTATCCTTCAAAACGCGTTGTTTCGGAAGAAGCCGCTTTTCAGGTGACCAACCTCCTGCAAGGGGTGATTGATGAAGGCACGGGGGGCAATGTCCGAAAACTGGGTTTTGATCGTCCTGCGGCTGGGAAAACCGGGACGACAAGCCATCTTCGGGATGCTTGGTTTGCCGGTTATACGCCTGATTTGGTCACGGTTGTCTGGGTCGGCTTCGATCAAAACCCGAAGGACAAGCAGAACGGTCGGATTAGTGGGGCATCGGCAGCCCTGCCCATCTGGACAGACTTCATGAAGAAGGGACTTGCGGAACCGGCTACTGAATTTACGGCGCCTTCGAGGATTATTTTCAGAAAAGTCACACCTGCGGGCATTGTCTGTGATAAAAATGGCATAGAAGAAGCTTTTATTGAAGGGACGGAACCCACGCAATCATGCGAGAAGGGAATTATTAAATGGTTCAAAAAACTCTTTTTCTAAAAAAAACAGTCCTCATAAAATATGCCGTTTCGACCTTTCTCCTGATGATTGCAATATCAGGAGGCGGTTGCGAAAAAAAGGAAGCGACCCAAAAAGGAGCATCTCAAGAAAAAGCCTCTGAAGAAGAAATTCTTATCGGCGTTGCAGGACCGATGACAGGGGACCAAAGCAAAATTGGCGGCGACCTGGAGGGGGGCGCCCGCTTGGCGGTGGAGGAATGGAATGCCAAGGGCGGCGTGCTAGGTAGAAAGATCCGCCTTGAAATCGGGGACGACCAGCACGATCCGAAACAGGCGGTTTCCGTTGCGAATAAGTTAATCAATCTCGGCATTGTGGGCATGGTCGGGCATTTTAATTCAAGCGCTTCCATTCCTGCTTCGACGGTTTATCACGATGCCGGGACGCTGATGATTACCCCCGGTTCGACCAATCCAAGGCTGACTGAACAGGGGTTCTGGAATGTTTTCCGTGTGGTGGGGCGGGATGATCAGCAGGGCAGTGTCGCCGCCGATTTTATTGTGAACAAATTGACGGCAAAGCGCGTCGCCATCCTCCACGACAAAACGACCTATGGTCAGGGGCTGGCGAAAGAACTTCAAAACAGCCTGGAGGCTTACAAAAATAAAGGCGTTGAAATTACCTCTTTTAATGGCGTGATTCAGGGGAATAAAGATTTTCGCGGCATTCTCACAACGCTGAAACAGGAAAATCCGGACATTTATTTTTTCGGAGGCATTTTCCCGGAAGGAGGTCTTTTGGCCAAGCAGGCAAAAGAAGTGGGTTTGACCGCCCCGATGATGAGCGGCGATGGCGTCATCGACCCCAAGTTTATTGAAATTGCCGGCGCTGCCGCCGAGGGAACCTACCTGACCTTTACCCCGGACCCCGACAAAATTCCGCACGCGGCGGATTTCTTAAAAAAATACCGCACAAAATACGGGGAGGACCTGGCTCCATACGCCATCTATGCCTACGATGCCACCAATATTCTTCTTCGGGCTGTTTCAGAATCAAAATCGACGGATGGACGCAAGCTGGCTGAAACAATTCGAACGATGAAATATGATGGCGCAATCGGCCATGTCGAGTTTGATGGAAAGGGCGATGTTAAAAAATCCCCCTACATCGTCTGGACCACCCAGAATGGCCGCTTCGAGGAATACTGGAAACCTGAAGAGTGAAGTCTCATCCCTATAAATCACAAACGATCTGCATTTAAAAATAAAAAAAACGGATGTAAGTTTCCCTTAAGACTTGCTTGTTAAAATGGCGCGACTTGATGTTGAGCAGCGATTCAATAACATAGAAAAAAGGGGGAAAAGATGAAAAAATCTTATATCATTTTCAGCACATTACTGATGATGCTGATGCCACTTAGAAATGCCTCTGCAGACCATGAAATTCCGAATATCCCAGATCTTAGGATTCCCCGTTGGGTAAAATCGTTTCGCTTCAAAGGAGATTTCAGACTACGATATCAACACGATAAAAAAAACGGGGAGAATGATCGGAATCGTGGACGCGTGAGAGCCCGGTTGGGAATCAACGCGAAGGTCACGGAAGATCTCAAAGTCCACCTGGTCTTGCCAGCGGCGGGGACGACCCGAGAACCACCAACCAGACCTTTGAAAACAGTTTTGATACACCCGATCTTCATTTCGATTACTTCTTTGCAGAATATAAAGTCTCAAAAGATTCAACT
>JBHHWW010000003.1:0-35831 GCA_046756725.1 Nitrospiria bacterium
ACCGGAGGCGTCTACCTTTCCCAGCGTATTTCGAAAAACATTGAAAAAATAGAAGGTGCAACTCCGCTTATAGGCGCACTTGATATTACTCTCTATCGTGATGACCTCTCCAGGAGAAAAGACTGTCCTAGCCTACAAAAGACTGAAATTCCATTTGACATGACCGGGCAGAAAGTTATTCTTGTAGACGATGTTCTGTTTACAGGCAGAACAATTCGAGCGGCGATGGATTCACTGATTGATCTGGGCCGTCCTAAGGAGATACAGCTCGCCGTGTTAATTGATCGTGGCCATCGTGAACTGCCCATTCACGCCGACTATGTCGGGAAGAACCTCCCGACTGCCTTTCATGAAAAAATTGAAGTATTGCTGGAAGAAACGGAAAAATGCGACCAGGTGATCCTCGAAAGAAATCCTTAACGCTTCGGAATAGAGTCTCATATGGAACTAAAACGAAAGGATATTTTAGGAATTGAGGACTTGCAAGTCGAAGAAATCGACCTCATCCTCGAAACGGCAGAGTCTTTTAAGGAGGTGTCCAAACGAGAAATAAAAAAAGTCCCCACGCTCCGGGGAAAAACCGTTGTAAACCTTTTTTATGAGGCAAGTACCCGGACGAGGACTTCTTTTGAGTTGGCAGCAAAACGCTTATCGGCAGATGTCATTAATATTTCTGCCGGATCAAGCAGTGTTGTTAAGGGAGAGAGCCTTCTTGATACGGCAAGAAATATTGAAGCAATGCAGTCTGATTTTATTATTGTTCGACATGCATCATCTGGGGTCCCTTTTTTTTTGGCTCAAAACTTGTCGAGCTCAATTATCAACGCAGGGGATGGCGCACATGAACATCCGAGCCAGGCACTTCTTGATCTACTGACAATCAAGGAAAAGAAAGGGACAATCGATGGATTGAAAGTGGTTATTATCGGAGATGTCCTGCACAGCCGTGTCGCTCATTCAGATATTTATGCTCTGAAAAAATACGGGGCAGATATCCATCTTGTTGCCCCACCGACATTGATCCCAAGTGGTATTGAGCAGTGGGGCGTGACAGTTCATTATAGAATTGAAGAAGCGCTCGCTTCTGCGGATGTTATCATCTTGCTGCGACTGCAGATGGAGAGAGCAGCAAGGAAATATTTCCCGACTTTGCGTGAGTACGCACAACTCTACGGGTTAAATCCTCATCGTTTGAAACTCGCTGCCTTTGATGCACTTGTCATGCATCCTGGTCCCGTCAATCGTGGTATTGAAGTTACTTCTGAAGTTGCAGATAGTCTTTCTTCGGTTATTCTAGACCAAGTGACCAATGGGATTGCCGTCCGAATGGCCCTCCTATTTCTTCTTTCCGGAGGACAAAATGGATGATAATTTTCCAACAATTTTGATTGAGGGCGGTCGTATCATTGATCCAACCAATGGGAGAGATGAGGTTGGAGATCTTCTTATAAAAGAAGGAATTATTGCCGAAGTTGCGCCTGCAATTTCTTTAAAAAAAGGTAGTTTTCAGAAAATAGATGCACTTGGAAAGATTGTTATCCCAGGGATGATTGACCTCCATTGTCATCTCCGAGAGCCGGGGTTTGAATATAAGGAAACATTGAAAACGGGGACTGCTGCTGCTGCTGGGGGGGGATTTACGGCAGTTTGTGCAATGCCCAACACGAACCCCGTCAACGATTGTCAGTCGATCACAGAATTCATCCTCGAAAAGGCGAAAATCGAGGGGAGTGTTCATGTCTTGCCAATTGGTGCTATTACGAAGGGGTCTAAGGGGAAAGAACTGGCTGAAACAGGGGACCTGGTTGCAGCTGGATGTGTGGCCATTTCTGATGACGGTCTTCCTGTTATGGACAGTGAGGTGATGCGACAGGCCATGAGTTATGCCAAAATTTTTGACATACCTGTCATCGATCATTGTGAAGATCTCAATTTAACCGGAAACGGGGTGATGTTTGAGGGAGATGTTTCAACAGCGCTTGGGGTGGGAGGGATTCCAGGAGCCTCGGAAAGTGTTATGGTTGCACGGAATCTTTCCCTGGCTGAGTTGACAGGTGCGCGTCTTCATCTGGCCCATATCAGCACTGCTGAATCAGTTCGTATGATCCGTGAGGCGAAGCAGCGGGGCCTCTCCGTAACAGCAGAAACCTGTCCTCATTATTTTACTATCACAGATGAAGCGATTCGTGGATTTAACAGCAATGCCAAGATGAAGCCGCCTCTCGGTACGGAAAGAGATAGGGAAGCCATCCGTTCCGGACTGAAAGATGGAACCATCGATGTGATTGCGACAGATCATGCCCCTCATGCATCTGAAGAGAAGGAACAAGCACTTGACCAGGCGCCCTTCGGAATTATTGGTTTGGAGACAGCGCTTCCTCTTTCACTCAGATTGGTTGAGGACGGCATTCTTTCTTTACCCAACATGGTTAAGGCTTTAACCGCAGCACCAGCCAGGGTGCTCGGCAAAAAGATAGGCAGTCTCAATATTGGCAGCCGGGCAGATATCTCCATCATTGACCCAAAATCTGAGTGGGAAGTGAAGGCATCCGAATTAAAATCAAAAAGCAAAAACTCTCCTTTTCTAGGCTGGAAAATGAAGGGACAGGCAGTGGCGGTATTTGTATCCGGAAAGCTTGTTAAGCGTTAATCTGGAGCCCTTAAAAATGATAAGACAGATAAAATATTTTCTTCCACTCCTGTTTATCTCCTTTTTTATGGGAGGATGTATTTTCAGCTTCTCTCTTTTTCCAAAGGTCGAGCCGCTTCAGGAAAATGAATTAGAAGGAAAAGGGGATAATAAAATCCTCCTTATCGATAATTCCGGTTTTATTTCAGAAGAGTCACCAAGAGGGCTTATTGAAGGGCCGGACATGCTATCTCGGATCAAGGAAGAATTGACGCTTGCTGAGGAGGACAAAAAAATAAAGGCCGTTGTTTTACGGATTAACAGTCCTGGTGGAACGATTACCACTTCAGATTTAATTTATCATGAAATAAAAACATTTAAAGAAAGGACAGGCAAAAAGGTAATTGTGTCAATCTTGGATCTAGGTGCTTCTGGCGCGTACTACATCTCTATGGCGGCAGATAAAATCCTTGCCCACCCAACATCGATTGTCGGAAGTATTGGCGTGATTATGCTTCATATTAATCTGGAAGGTCTTCTGGAAAAGATAGGCGTCGGGACCGAATCGATAAAATCAGGGGAAAATAAAGACTTGGGGACCCCCACAAAACCGCTTTCCCCTGAAGGGCGAGATATCCTTCAGGGGATTATCAATAGTATGTACGGTCGTTTTCTCGAAGTGATCAAAAAAGGGCGTAAAGGGCTATCTATTGATGAAATCAATATGTTGGCTGATGGTCGGATCTACACTGCCGTTGAAGCGAAGTCATCCGGTTTGATTGATGAAATCGGATATCTTAAAGATGCTATCGATCTGGCAAAATCAGAGTCCGGGATTAAAGATGCGAAGGTTGTCCTTTACAGACGTCCTGGGTCTTTTAGAAACAACATTTATTCCCGGACATTACAACCACAGTTAAACAACCCATATATTGATTTTGGACTCGATTTAAAACGATTCCTATCCAGTAAATCGCCGAGACTCCTTTATCTCTGGATGCCTTAAAATTACCATCAATAAATTTGGATTGATCCATCATTTTTATTAGGAGAACAATGTGAGTATACCGATGACACCCAATGGGCATGAACTTCTAAAAAAGGAACTTACCCATCTAAAAAAGGTCGAACGCCCTAAAAATGTTGCAGATATTGCAGAAGCGAGGGCGCATGGAGATCTTTCCGAAAATGCGGAATACCATGCAGCAAAAGAAAAACAGGGTTTTATTCAAGGGCGAATCCAGGAAATCCAGGGAAAGTTGGCCGATGCCGATGTCATTGACACAAAAAACCTTTCAACAGATAAAGTCGTATTCGGAGCGACTGTTTCCTTGGTCGATATTGATACCGATCAGAGTAAAAAATATACAATTGTCGGACAGGATGAAGCAGATATTAAAAAAGGATTACTTTCAGTCTATTCGCCTGTCGCCAAAGCACTTATTTCTCACGAAGTGGGTGATTTTGTAGAGGTTAAAACCCCCTCAAAAACAGTGGAATACGAGATATTAAAGATTTCCTTTGAGTGATAAATCACAATCTCACGTTTTCTCATTTTCAGACCCTATCATTACATTGACGACTGATTTTGGTTGTCGTGATTATTTTATCGGATCCATGAAAGGAGTTTTGCTTCAACAGGTTCCATCCGTCAGGCTCATTGATATTACGCATAATATCCCGAGACATGATGTCATTAGTGGCGCTTTTGTGATTAATGAGTCCTTCCGTTATTTTCCCTTCGGAACGATCCATCTGATTGTTGTGGACCCTGGTGTGGGTACTGACCGAAAAAAGATCATCGTTTCTTATGGCAATCATTTTTTCGTCACTCCTGACAATGGCTTACTGACTTACATTTTAAAAGAGAAAGAATGCCGAGTATTTGAGGTCGGGGAGGGAAGTCTCTTGAAATTTCAAGATAGCCCAACCTTTGCCGGACGGGATCACTTCGCTCCAATTGCAGCTTGTTTGGCAAAAGGAATCAACCCTGCTTCGTTAGGCACAGAAATTACGACTGGACGACAGATAAAAAAACTTTTTCCTCAGAAAAAAGGCAACCATATTTCTGGAAATATTGTTTATTTTGACCATTTTGGCAATGCCATTACAAATCTACGGCGTTCTTTCATTCAGACAAATGAAAAAAATATAGACGACTTCACAGTTTTTATTGAAGGGCAAGGAAGAGGATTTTCCACAATTAAAAAAAATTATAAAGAAGGTCAAAAGGAAAAGGGAAATCTAATCTTTAATAGTTCTGGTAATTTGGAAATATTCGTTCCAGAAGGTTCGGCCAAAAATATATTAAATTTAAAGATAATGAATCGTGTTCAACTTAACATCTTAAATTAACGATCAGGGAATATGGGACTTTTTTTTATATTTTTCATTGGAATAATTTTGATTATCGCAATTGCGCGGTTTGGATCTAAAATACGACCCGCTAAAGAAAGACTTGATATGCTGGACCCCGCGCCCTCTGAAATTGAATTACAGAAAGTCATTCAAAATAAATATATCTTTGATAAAGCGAAAAATAAACCGTTTCTGGTTGAAGCACTTATTTCCACCTTGATCGAAAAAAAAATCGTTACGGCAGAAGAATTAACTTTAGCGATTGAAAAACTCAAGGCAGATCTTAAATAATATTAAAACGTCTTATAATGTATATTATGTAAACTAATGTCTCGCCAAATGGAAACCACCTCCATTTTTTATTGAATACGACCACTTACCCGAATCTCCCACCAGCTTTTTGATAAAGGCATTTTCTTCGACAACTTTAGCAAGCGAGTCAGGATAATGATTGTGTTCTAAGTAATAGAGATCAAGGGCAAAATAAATTTTGTCATAACCATTTCTTTTGGTGATGTCTGTAATTTCTTTATAGGGTTCGATTGCCTTTCTAATTGTTTTTTGTACGGCTGGAAACGAAAAAAAAGCAAAATAAATAACGACTGCAACAAGAACGACCCTGGAAAGTTTGGTCCAAAATTCTTCCATCTGGATGACTTGTGCCTGTTTTCTGGAAGTCGTTTTACTTTCAATTTGTTTTTTTTTGGAAATTCTTTTTTCTGAAAGAAACTCAGCAATTCCCTGATAGACAGAGAACGTATTCAAACGTGCTTGGTCAATAATATCTTGAACTGTATGGCTGCCATTTATTTGATTGAATAGCCAATCTAGATCATCATCGAGATCCCCCATAAGTGCATCGCCAAAAGAATCTCTTTCGTTAAAAATAGACTCTTTATTTTTGAAAGAAACAGGTGACAAGACATTTTTTTTCTCAAAAACAATTTCTCTGGATGGAATTTTTCTTGAAAGGAGAGGCCATTCATCAATTTGGCGTATTGCTTCCATCAAAATAAATTGTGTGTTCAATAAATCGACCAGGTTTGGATTATGGACAATCTCTTTTTGATGAAATTCATATTCGCCTGATTTCCAATGGAAAATTTGAAAAATAACTTCTTCCGTAAAGAATCGGCTTAGTCTTTTGTGTTCGTCACGTGAGAAGAAATCCAATTCAACAAACAACTCTGAGAATGCTTTTTTCTGATTATCCAGGCGATAACGAGCGATATCAATCTGATCAGTCGTAATAAAATTCGCTTTAATCAATTTTTGAGGGGGGATATTTTCCTGATTTCCAAAGACTGCCTGAACAATTTGACCGTCTTTAAATTGGACAAAAACACGGCGTCCCTGACTTTTTAAGGAAAGCGTCCCCTCTTTTTTTTGGTGGAAGATGAGTTGAAAGATTTCAGTCAGTCCAAACTCTTTGATTGAACCTTTCAAAGCCATATTTTATTTTTCCTCTTCTGGATTAAATCAAAGGACGAAACAACATATAAAACCAGCAACAAAGTCGTTTGAAAGAAAGAGAACATCTGGTCCCAATAGTTTTCTCCAGACAGCATTAAGACATCTTTAAATAGAATTGAACACAAAATCAGATAGAAAACACCCATCAAAAAAAATGCCACACTTGTTTTTCGAATGACCAGATGCCCCCCCCCTGGGATTAAAAAAAATGGGTAGAATTTTCCGGGGATCCGCTTTGAGGCATCTTCCATAATTGAGAAATCACTCTTTTTTCGTATTGATTTAAACCGTAAGCCACATCTGTTACATAGCTGGTAACTAAATAGACGGACTGCACATCTCTTGCAAACGGCCTTGCTGCATGTCGCGCATGGTTTTGAGTGAAAAAAACGCCCATAAAATCGATTCGATAAAATCAATAGCATCATACAGAAACCGCTTAAAAATGGTGCTTGTGAGATCGATATTGATCCAACCCAATTCTGCCATATACGGTCACTCATATTTATAAAAGCCTTTTTCTCATCCATTAAAATAGTCCAAAGATCAGACCGGTTGAATCGTTCTTCAATCACAGGAAATAAAGGATATCGTGTTGTTTTTTTTTTATAACGCAATACCTTTTCTGAATCGATTTCTTCCGCTCTTACTGCCATTTTCTTCCCTTGTTCAAATAGCAACTTTTCTCGGTATGTTTGGCTCATATTGTAATAAGCGGAGACAAGCTTAGGTGAATATTCAATTGCTTTTCCATAATATTCAATGGCTTTATCGTAATCTTTTAAGTGATAATATAGGTTTCCGAGGTTATTTAAAATCATGGCTGATTTTGGATTTTTCTTGAGTGATTCCTGATAAAGGAATACTGCTTTACCAAAATTTCCTTGCGTCCTTTGATAGCTGGCATCGAGGGAAAATGTCTCCCATTCCCGTTCGTCTAATTCAACATGAGGCGGTGTCCACAGATAATCTGCCTGAATATTTCTCGACATTTCAGTAAATAAAGGGTGGCTGTTTGCCGAAAATAATGTCAAAATAAATGGGAGAATAAGGAATGCCCCACCAATTCCAGTCAAAAAGAAGAAGACAATTTTTTTCTCAAATTGTGTATAAAAACCCCAAAACAAGAGAAACGAAAAAAACAGAAACCAAAATATGGGCAACCCTGTAATAAGAGGAGTGAGAAATAAGAAAGTGAAAACAACGCCTGAGGATATTGGATTGAGGATTTTCCTGGTGTGTTTCGAGATATGATGAACCCAGGAAGGACCGTACGAAGTAAGGGAATAAAGGATGAAAGTTATGAAACTAGCAATCCCCGCCATCACAGTGAAAATCAGTACAGGACCGAGCAACATGACAAAAGTGCGAAAATCTGAAACAGCGACGACAATGCCATCCAGATAATAAGAAATACTTGTTGAGAAGTTAAGCCAACTTTGATCCAAGGTGGCTTTTGATAGAAAAAAAAAGGGTGCGGGAGAGTTTGGGGAAATCATTGCCCCTTTTTTTGCAAGGTGTATTCCCTCTTCTACATGGTTATGACGTAATGCCTCTTCTGCCTGAAACAGGAGCACTTTCGTTGCCAGGTCGGATCGTTCAATTCCGTGTTGCCGCATCATCGAATCAATGTTTTCAGACTGAATAAATTCTCTAAACGAGGGAGGTAAGAACGCCTTATTATTCGAAGTATTTCCCTCCCCTATCGCATTTTCAATCGGCAACACGAGAGGACTCAGAGAGAGAAGCAAAAAAAAGGTTAACGACTTCATTTTTTTACCTTAAAGACTTAATTTAACTGGTTTATACAGTTCCTTCCGTGCCGTTTTTTAGTCGTTGAATGTTTTCCCGATGTCTGAAAAATATTAATAATGAGACGATTAAAGAAAAGATGAAGAAAGCCGAACCTGACTTAAAAAGAAGTGTCAAAAATGGAAGGGAAGCAAAGGCGGTTAATGCACCTACAGAGGAATACCTGCCCAATGTTTTTCCCGTCATCCAAAAAAATAGCCCGACAAAAGCAATTATCGGGGCAAGAACGATAAAAGTGCCAAAGCTGGTTGCAACACCTTTTCCGCCTTTAAATTTCAAAAATACAGAAAAAATGTGTCCCAAAATTGCTGAGAATGCAATGACAAGAACAAAGACTTCTTCTAACCCTGAAGCTTGCGCTGCAAAAATTAAAGGAATACCTTTTATAAGGTCACATAAAAATGTGAGAATAGCTGCTTTTTTGCCGACGACTCTGGAAATATTTGTCGCACCGATATTCCTGCTCCCCGCTTTCCTGGGATCAATGCCAGTTCCAAATTTAGCAATCAGAAGACCAAATGGAATGGACCCAAGCAGGTAATTAATGACAGCCATTCCGATGACTTGAAAAATACTTGCCTCCTATAGAAAATGTCGTATCTCATTAATTTATATAAAAAATTACCAGATAGTCTAAGAATTGTCTATTCAGATATAACCGTAATGATGGGTTTTAGTGGATTAGAGACAGTCATAAAAAACTCAAGGAACCAAGTTTTTTATGAGGAAAGATGAAAGGAGCTCAATCATTTGTCCAAAATGATTCGGGTCTGAAAAATCATGACCGGCGTCTGGTATCAGTACGAGTTGTTTCTCACTCTGAAGGCAATTTAAGAGGACTTGACTTTGTTCACAGGGAACATCACGATCAGTGTCCCCATGAACAATCAATGTCGGAACCTTAATCTTGGCGACATCCAGATAAGGATTATATCTAAATAAATCCTCGTAAAATCTATATTCAAGACGCGCTCGACCATCATAGGTCGTAAATGACAGAAGACCACTCTCCTTCCATGCGGCCATTCCTGCTTCTCCCAGTCGGTCTTGCCAGATCGGGGGATAATCGGAAACAGGGCATTTTAAACCAATCACTGAAAGAGACTGATGTTGTGCGGCAGATAAAATAGCAACAAGCCCCCCAAAACTTGAACCCAGAAGGCCAATGTTTGAATAGTTATTTTTAACCGCCCAGGATAAAACCCCTTCAAGCTGTTTTATGCATTGGCTGAGAGTTAATTCCTGAAATAAACCATCGCTTTCCCCGTGTCCATAGAAGTCGAAGCAACAGGTCGAGATCTTTTGATCCAATAATCTCTTAGTCAGAGCAAGGTTTGTATTACTCTCTTTGTTCGACATAAAACCGTGACAAAGAATCACGATACGATCGCTTGATTTCGATGGCTCAGATAAAACCATCGCTGTTTTTTTGCCAGGAATAATTTTGAGATCAATCTTCCTTTCCATATTGACCCTTTCTTTTTGTTTGCTTTATAATATGGCTGTTTTTTTTTGAAATAGAAACTAGAGAAGCGATGCCCTTTATACCTGTTGCAAAAATAGATGAAATCCCCCTTGGTTGCGGAAAACTCGTTGAAATCAACCATCTTGAAATTGCCCTTTTTCGTTTGGGGGATACCGTCTATGCCACCTCGAATGTCTGTCCACACCAAGGCGCATCCCTGGCAGATGGAAAATTAAAAGGAGACGAAGTCGTCTGCCCCTGGCACCAATGGTGTTTTAATATCAAGGAAGGAACCTCTCCTCTCAGCCCAAAATTAAAGATTAGAACGTACCCGGTAAAACTGGAAGGTCAACAAATTTCAATCTTCCTCGCAACCACCACATCCCTTGTCTAAAACAACCTGAAATATTTACTCTCCCTCCGAACCCTTCCCATCTTGCAATTCTGGCCTTAGAACAATCTTTCCTAGCAAGTCTCTTGATTTCATTTTTTTCTGAGCGGCCCGTGCCTGAGAAAGAGGAAAGACGGAATCAATCACGGGGATAAGTTTTCCCTCTCCGATAAGCTGGGCAACTTTAATAAGTTCGGCGCGACTTCCCATTTTTGCGCCCATGATGGTCAGTTCCCTTGAAAAGAGATACCGAAGATCTAATTCTGTCTTGGGCCCGGTCGTTGCCCCGCAGGTCACAAGCCGACCTCCTAATGCCAGCGAACGAACACTTTGTCCGAAAGTTGTGGGTCCCACATGCTCAAAAACAATATCAACGCCACGGTTATCTGTGATCTTTTTAATCACCTGCGAGAAATCATCTTTTGAATGATCAATCAGAATATCCGCGCCCATTTTTGCGGCCAAGTCCAATTTTTCTTGGCGGCCTGACGTCGCAATGACACGTGCGCCCGCCAATTTCCCAATTTGAATGGCCGCACTCCCAACACCGCTTCCTCCACCCAGAACAAGCAGGTCATTTCCAGGTCGTAGTTTTGCGCGCCGGATCAACATATGCCAGGCGGTCAAGAAAGTCAGAGGAAAGGCAGCGGCTTCGACAAAGCCGACATGGTCTGGTATGTGGATGATATTGGAGGCTGGTGCCTTTGCGAACTCGGCATATCCACCGTTGGAACCTGCACCGAAGATTTGATAACTGTCACAGAGATGATCCGATCCGGAAAGACACGGACCACAGTTAAAACAAGAAAGTCCAGGCGCAATAAATACGCGTGCCCCAGGTTTTACAGAACAAATCCCCTCCCCCATCGACTCGACCACGCCGGAGACATCACATCCAGGGATGTGTGGAAGAGAAATATTATAAGCTGGGATGCCTTGCCCAACCCAGAGGTCAAGGTGATTCAAAGCACATGCCTTTACACGGATAAGGACCTCTCCTGGTTCCGGTACAGGTTTCGAAACCTCCTCATAAACCAAATGTTCAGGGCCGCCAAAGCTGTGAAAGCGAATCGCCTTCACCGTATCTCTCGAAGGGGCAGATCCGACATATTCAATGATTTTCCATGCAAAGATGGATCGGATGATTCAGCAAGATACAGAAGCCCTAAGGCCACTTCAGAAGGACGCTGAAGTTGGTTATTATTTTCTTTCGGATAGGCCTTTGCGCGCATTTTCGTATGGGTTGCGCCGGGGTTCAAGGTCGTGACACGGATGCCAAAGTCAGCGACTTCTTCGGCGAGTATCTGCATCATCCCCTCCAGTGCGAATTTAGAGACAGAGTAAGCGCCCCACCGTGCGCGCCCCTTTCGTCCGACACTGGATGTAAGCGATAGAATCATCCCAGACCTTTGCGGAATCATCGTTCGAAGGACTGTCTGCGTTACAAAGAAAGATCCGTTTAAATTAATCCGAAGGACTTCTTCCCATACTTCAGAAGGATAGGTTCCGAGTGGCTTCATGGCGCCCAGAACGCCGGCATTATTAATTAGGAGATCAATCTTTCCCCATTCAGAGAGAATCCTGTCCACCATGCGGGAAACCTCCCGTGACGATGCGATATTGACAGGAAAAGGGAGGACCTCTCCCCCTCCGGCCTCAACCTCTTTCGCAACGCCGAAGAGTTCTCCCTTTGTCCGGGAACAAAAGGCGACCTTCGCTCCTCTTTCTGCGAAAAGAGCAACGGCGGCGCGACCAATCCCTCTGCTTCCCCCCGTTATGAGGATGACTTTACCTTTCACAACCGCTAGAATATGAAAAATTTTTATGAACTGCAAGGGGTCGTAGGTGACAGTTTTTTATCGTGATACGAAACAAATTAACGTCAAAGAACTTGTAAAACTTTATTCGTTTTCAAACTGGGCAAAATTCCGCAGCCCCCAGGAGGCCGAAGAAATTCTAGAACACTCCAGTCTTGTCATGAGTGCATGGGAAGGAATCCATCTGGTTGGATTTGCAAGAGTGTTGACCGATTTCATCTTTCGAGCAGCGATTTATGATGTGATTGTTCACCCTGATTTTCAGCATCAAGGTCTTGGTTCAGGTTTAATCACCAAACTTCTCACACACCGCTCTTTGAGTCGGGTCGAAGTGTTTCATCTGCTCACAAAGATAAATCGGAAATTTTATGAAAAGGTTGGTTTTGTAAAGTCGGACCAGGAAGGATATGCTTCCATGACTTGGGTTCGCAAAACGTCTCCTGTTCCAAATATTGTTGATGCGGACAGGCCATCAAGCTAATTTTTCTCAGGATGTTTGAAAAAAACTTCAATAGGAATGGATAATCCAATCGTAAAAACTTTCCGGCTAAAAGTTGCAAAATCAAATTCTTTTGTAAAAGAATATCCCAGTTGAACCCATTGGTATTTTACGGAGGCAAAATATCCGAGCGTACCGTCACTTCGTGGAACCAACCCAAAACGAAGATGGGTATTCCCCGTCGCGAGGGTGTTGCTGATCACAATGGAAAAACGGCCTGATTTACGTGGGTCATTGTAGTAGGTGCTGGAAAAATAGTTGTAGTCCCCATAATATTTGTCAAACCCAATGCCATAAACAAAAAAATTACGTTTGTCCGTGGGCTTTTCGGGCTTTGTGATACGGATGGCCCGCATCTGTAATTTGGCGACATAGCCGTCTCTCAATGGCTGTTCTGTCCCGATTTGGGTGGACATATCAAATTCCCGAATGCGGATGTAGCTATTGTAAGCAGCCTTTCTTTTATCCGAAAAATAGCCCCCTAACTCCCCGCCTTTCTGCCAATTCCCTAAAAAACCCGTTAGATAAAAGCGTTGATAATCGAGACGAAGAAACTTGTCTTGAAAGGTCCGGCCGTTATTGTCGGTAATGTAGTCAAACTGAACAGAAAATTTATCTGATGCTTGAATAGGTATTACATAAGTATTTAAAATTAAATTAAAAATAAATAATAATAGAAGCGGAATTTGTCTATTCTGCAAGGAGGTTTCTCCGTCTCGGTTTCAATCCCTTTGTCACGTATCGTTGCCATAGCCAGTAAAATAAAGCGCAAAAGCGAAGAAAGGAATTGTAGAGACCAAAAAAGGGATAGACGAAAAGAGCCGGGAGGTAATATTTTCGAATCGGTAATTTTTTTTCAATCGATAAAAATGGATAAACCTCTAGCGCCAGGTAAAAAAAATAAAGAAAAGCAAGTCCGGACCAGTAGCCATTTACAAGAAGAATAATGGCTGAAATTATCTTGAGAGGATCACTTAACCACACATAAATATTGTAGAACATCTCAAAACGGAGTCTTGTCGGCATCTTCCTTTTGAATAAAATCTTCACATAATATTTAAAAAGCCGATGGAATCCCGGATACCATTTAATCAGTCTTTGGTGGGTCAGACTCTTCCAGCTATCAGGCGCAACCGTCCAGACAGGTTCATTTGCAAAAACAGTCTCTCCGCCGCATTTGAGTAGATGAATCAATGTCCTTTCAAGATCTTCTCCTGGAAAAATATCGGAATGAAGCGCCTGAATTTTTTGCAGGTGATCGGTTTTGAAAAGACCTGCAGCTCCTGAAATGCAACTCACGCTAAGGCTTTTATCCTGAAACCGCCGTCCAATCTCCATGGCTTTTGCATACTCGTATCGCTGAAGACAGCTCACGAGATCTCCTCCATCGGCCCGTTCTCTGGATCTCCGACAAGGGAGTACATAGAATGCGACGCAAGTTTTCCCATCTTCAAGCAAAGAAGTTGGAAGAAAAAGGTTTTGCAGCCGGGTATCGTCATCCAGGATCAAGGTATATTTTGTCTTGACCTGTGCCAACCCAAGCGTCACTGCCCTGGATTTGCCCACATTTTTTTCCAGGGAATGGACTCGGACCCCCATTCCCTTTGCCAAGATCGCCGTGTTGTCTGTACTGGCGTCATCAAGGGCGATGATTTGTTCATTTGGAAGGAGTCGCTTAAGAACCTCGATGGTATGTTCTATTTCTTTCTCGGAGTTGTGGCATGTAATGAGGGCCGTCACTTGAGAGGGATCGGAATGAAATTGTCTGGGTGCCGCCCTTCCCAGAACTTCCATATAAACTTTTACGCCATCCGCAAGAATCAGGAAAAATGAAAGCCAGAAAAACCTGAAGTTTGTTTGCATGACAGGTGCGGTTGGAAGGGGAATAATGCCCATCTTAAAAAAGTACCCGACAACAAGCAAAACGAATAAAAATGATATTGCATAGGCCAGAAAACGACCCATGAACCGGAGAGAGCGTGCCTGAAAGCTCTGATAAGAAATGGCTTTTAGAGTCGCATAAGGGAGAACGTGGTTCATAAACTTCTTCCCGTCGTGCCTCCCCAAATGCAGCCCGATTTCCCAATAGTCTTTAATGTGGCGGCTCCAGACGGGTTTCCCTTTCACTGAGACCGAATCGCTTGAGAGGTTCATCTCCAGCGTCATTTCCTGAGTCAAGGGACCGGGCGCTTCATCGACTCTGAGAGAAACGCCTGTTGAACTTGCATCAACGGTTGTTCCAAACAAAATGTGATTGTTTTTTGTCAATAAACAGGGCAATGCGGCGACATATCTGGGACCTGATCGATGCTGATCAAATTCATCGATGAACACACGTCCTGCTGTTGTAAACAGTCCCAATAAGGCAGATCTGTTTTTACAATGTCCGAGCGTCTCCTCAATCCAGGGCGTTGGAGAGACGTAAAGCCACTGGATTAATTTTCCCCTTTCTTCCTCTGAAACTTGATTAAAACGAAGACCAATCATAAACCGACTGGATCGATACCCCTCATTCCGAATAATTTCTCCTTTAAAAGAAAAATTTTCTTTTTCTCCCACAATAACTTGAACTTTATCCGGAAGATCAATTGCATGTTTGGAAATAGCCGAAAGCCCACTTTCACTCATATTGGCAATCATTGCCGTCCATCTTTTTGGACCCGCAATGAACTGACACTTTGTTTCCTGAAAAACTCTCGTAAATGTGCGTTTATGAGGTCTTCCTCGAACGGATGCGGCCGCTGCAACCAACAAGAGCAAATTGTAGACAGCCCAGACACCCCCGAGAAAAAGCCCCTGCCCCGAAACCTGTGCCATTGCATAGTTTAAAATACCCCAACCCAGACCCATCACGAGGATGCCTGAGAAGAGGATGAAAGGGAGAACTGAAATTGAATGAAGTGGGATATGTTTGTTTTTACGTCGTCTTCTCCCCTTCAGGGCAAGTACAACGGCCGCAATGTCGGCCGTTTCATAAACGGCCGACCAAACGGGGTGCCTCCGCCGCATGGATAGTGCATACCGCACAACCATCTGCCAAAGGTAGAAAGAGGCAACATAAGTGATCAAAGTCAGAAATGGCGCGGTAATAATCGGAACACCGACGAAAAACGAAAGTGGCGCCAGAAGGAAGACCATTCGCGAAAAAACAAAGAGGTCATTCATGAGAAGTGAGAGATAGCTTATCCTCTGTGTAAAACGGAGATGTGGCCAGAGTGGAAGTCCTTGAAGCAAACGTTTCCCTGCCTCTAAAATCCGACCAGCCCGCTTCTGAATATAGGCATCTGGCATTTCAGTCAATGTCTGGAGCAGTAAATTCTGATTGCAAAAGGCTGAATGCCAGCCTTTTGCATGAAGTTTGGCTGAAATAAAGAGATCGAGGTCGGACCACGGGTCACTGTTTTGAATGCCAGAGACATCCTTGAGTGCGATCCGTCGATACAGGCTCCCCCGTTTGGCCGAAATGGAAGCACCGGATTTATTCAAGCCGGGTTCCAGGATTTTATAAAATAGCTCTCCCTCATGTGAAATTTCATCTTTTAAAAAAAGCGCTTGTTGGAAAGGGTCTGAAGTCAAAGATCGAACAGAGACTTGGACAAAGGCAATGGTCGAATCATGGAAAGGTAGTACGCCTTTTATCAGACATGTTGAGACAGGAATATCTCCTCCGTCCAGACGCATGACCAAGGTCGATGAGCCCGCCCTGATGGCATCGTCAAATAATTCCCCTTGATTATTCTCCTTCAACGGAAGAGATCGGTATTGACAACGAAAACGGGCTGCAAGTCTTTTTACTTCTGGACGACCGATCTCATCCAGGATAAATATCCGTTTTTTTCTGGCCGGATATTCCAAGGCTTCACACCCGACAATCGTGCGAAACAAGGCATCCAGAGGTTGTTCTTTCATGCAAATTAAAATATCGACAGAAGGTGTAAACGTCCTTTCAGGTCCTGTCCCATGAAGCGCCTTCGATTTCACTCCCCAACTGTAAAGCAAGCAGATTCCGACGAATGAGAAAATTTCTGCAACGTAGAGAAGCCGTGCCAAGACTGCCGGAATCAGGGTGGCTTCATTTATGCTGGTTATATCGGGCAGAGTATAAAATCCACGCCAAAACAGATATCGACAACCCAATAAAAATCCGAGAATTGCGATGGGGCCTTTTGCCTTAAAGAGAAGATTTTTTTTTCTTGATATCAGAATGGCCAGAGCAATGACAATTATTGAAAAAAAGGTATCGAATCGTGAGCCGACAAAAGGTGTGATCAAATTATTAAAATTCTGCAAAAAATCCATCATCAAATTCTCTAAATAAAAAAATGAGCTGTCCACGCTCGTTATTTAAGTGTACCTGAAGATTTCAAAACCGCAGGAAATGCTAGGAAAATAAGGGGATTATTTGTTTTGGAAGAGACATAAAAAAACCGGCAGAAGGGAGGCTTCCGACGGTTTTTTATAGAAAATAATGTGGGGGTGTTTAGGCTCTTTTTAAGATGCTCCTCGCATGGCTTTTCTTTTGACGCCATAAAATGAGTAAAGAACTGGCAATGAACCAGGAAGAATAAGTCCCGACAACGACGCCTAGAAGCATTGCCATTGCAAAATCATGAATCACTTCCCCGCCGAAAAGGAACAGGGCCATCACTGCAAGAAAGGTTGTTAAACTCGTAATCAGTGTTCTTGACAGGTTGTCATTGATGGATCGATTGATTGCCTCAGCAAATGACTCTTTTCTTCTCTTTTTTAAATTTTCACGAATCCGGTCGAAGATGACGACGGTATCATTCAATGAATAACCGGCGATGGTCAGAAGCGCAGTCACAACCAAAAGTGAAATTTCTTTATTGAGGATGAAAAATATCCCGAGCACGACGAGGACATCGTGAAATGTCGCAATCGCCGCAGTAATACCGAACTGGAATTCAAATCGAAAAGCGAGATACCCGACAATCAAAACCAGTGAAAAAAAGATGGCCTGCATCGCATCATCCTGCAATTTCTTTCCGATGGTCGGACCAATCTCTGTGCTGCTTTCAATGATAAATGAATTGCCTGAAAACGCATCCGAAAAGATTTTTTTGACTTCTCCGCGGACATTGCCCTGTGAAATATCTCTTTTCTTTATCCGGACAATCAACTTGTTTCCCGATACAATCTCTTGCAGTGAGGCATTATGGAGGCCGCCATTTTTTAGCGCTTTTCTTGCTGCATCCAAGGCAACAGGCTGATCAAATTTCAACTGAACCGCAGCACCTCCAGCAAAATCAATCCCCAAATGTCCCTCCCCTCGTGATATCTGCACCAGGGCGAAGATCCCGAGCAGAACCATGACACTGGAGATTGAGAAAAAGAGACGCCGCTTTCCGATGAAGTCGATATCCGTTTTTTTTATAATGCTTAACATAAGATCCCTATAGGCGGAATTAAGAAATGATTTCTTGACTTAAATACTCAAGCTTTCCAAGCGCTTTCTTCCATTCATAAAATCATAAACGACCCTTGTCGCGACCAGGGCCGTAAAAAGATTGATCATGATACCCAGCCCCAAGGTCACCGCAAAACCTCTAATAGGACCTGTTCCAAACATAAAAAGCGCCGCAGCGGTAATCAAGGTCGTAACATTGGAGTCGACAATTGCAGAAAAGGCTTTATCATAGCCAGAGTCAATTGCCAGACGTACTGGCCTTTCGGCACCCAACTCTTCCCGGATGCGTTCAAGGATCAAGACATTTGCGTCCACTGCCATGCCGATGGTCAGGATGATTCCGGCAATGCCCGGCAAAGTCAAGGTCGCATTGAGTGTCGCCAATGCACCAATGAGGAGGATTACATTCAGTAACATGGCCAGGACTGCCAAAAAACCGGAAAGACGGTAGTAAGCCACCATGAAGACAACGACCAACAAAACGCCAATCATTCCAGCCATGATTCCCTTGCGGATTGAGTCACTTCCCAGAGACGGACCAACGGTGACATTTTGAAGGATTTTAACCGGTGCAGGCAAAGCGCCTGCCCGGAGGATAATGGCCAAATCACTGGCCTCCTGATGTGTGAAAGTTCCGCTGATTTGAGCCCGTCCACCAGTGATTTTTTCCTG
The DNA here is from genome assembly GCA_046756725.1 of Nitrospiria bacterium. Classification (GTDB taxonomy): domain Bacteria; phylum Nitrospirota; class Nitrospiria; order SBBL01; family JAADHI01; genus JBHHWW01. Next base: position 18,545 of record JBHHWW010000003.1, read on the forward strand.
AATCCGGGGAGCAGAATAAATGTTGTTGTCAAGAATAATCGCAAGACGCCTCTGAACATTGTCTTCAGTGACTTTTTCAAAAAGTCTTGCCCCTTCGTTATCGAATGTAATCGAAACGTAAGGTTCATTAAATTCACCAATGGATACTCGTGCGTCAGTCAAAAGGTCTCCCGCAAGAACAGCCGCTCCCTTGACAAGGTAGGGACGTTTCTTTATTTCTCCCGTTTTTTCATTGGGAATGCGTTCGAAAAGAATCTGCTCATTTTCCCCGAGCGCATCCTTGTGTTTACTGAGAAACGCATCAATTTCACTCTCTGCCATTGTGTCCGGAAAATCATTGATGATGGAAGATGTTTCATTCAGGAGCTTAAACTCCAGAAGCGCTGTCTTGCCGATGAGTTCGATAGCACGTTCGGCATCACTGATACCTGGAAGCTGTATCAACATTTGAGTGTCACCCTGTTTCTGGATCAGAGGTTCTGTGACCCCAAACTCATCGACACGGTTCCGGATCGTTTCAAGCGCCTGAAGCGTCGATGTTTTAAGTATTCTCTCAACTTCTGTGCCTCGTAAAACAAGGGTCATTTCCCCGGAAGACGAATCCTTCGTCGTTAAGTTAGAAAAGTTTTCATCAATAATTTCATTGATTTTTTCTGCCTCGCCACTTGAAAAAGAGAGATGGATCTCCCTATCTTCTCTCCGAAGGGACAACCCGTCTATCTCTTCATCTTCTAACCGCCCGCTTAAAGATGAAAGCATCCGCTCAACGGTGCTATCCACGGCTTTTTCCACTTCAACTTCAAGTACCAGATGCATTCCGCCTTGCAAATCAAGTCCCAAAGAAACACCCTTGTCAGGAAAAAACTTTCCCCACCAAACAGGAAGTTTTGAATAAATGGGTGTGGAAGGGAGCAGAAAAAAGAAAGCAAATATCAGCATTCCGATAATCAGGAAGAGCCTCCCTCTGATTGTTTTTTTCATTTTACTTTTCCTCTACTTCTCTGTGTCATCTTGTTTTGTTTCATCAACATGACTTCTCAAAACTTTCACACGGACACCTTCTGCGATTTGAATGGTAATCACTTTAGGTCCCAAATTCGTCACAGTTCCCATCAGTCCGCCGTTGGTGGTAATTTTCGCGCCTTTTTTGAGCGCTTCGATCATTTCTTTTTTCTCTTGTGCCTTCTTTTGTTGAGGCTTGATTAAGAGAAAATAAAAAATAACAAAAATCAATATAAATGGGGCAAAGGAGAGAAGCGGGTTAGGAGACGCTCCCGTAGCGCCTGTATCTCCTGCTTGCGCCCATGCGCTTGTAATAAACCAGTTGATCAATTTCACCTCCAAGGGGCTTCTTTATCAGGTCCCCGCTCTCATTTGATAAAAATTTTGTTTAAATATTTCAAGGGATTTATCTTCAATGGCCGTTCTGAGCCCGCGCAGCAACCAGAGATAATAATACAAGTTATGGACAGTATTCAACCGGATTCCAAGAAGTTCCCTGGACATAAAAAGATGACGAAGGTAAGCCCGTGAAAAATGACCACAAGTATAACACCCGCATTCCGGATCAAGCGGCCGATCATCTTCGGCATATCGTGCATTTTTGATATGAATTTCACCGAATCGTGTAAAGAGCGAACCCGTCCGGGCATGTCGTGTCGGAAGAACGCAATCAAAAAGATCAATGCCGCGGCAAACGCCTTCAACCAGGTCTGACGGCTTTCCCACACCCATTAAATACCGTGGTTGTAATTCGGGCATGAGACGGACCAAAGAATTTAAAACTTCGAGCATTTCCTTTTGGGGTTCTCCCACTGAAAGTCCCCCGATTGCAAAACCATCAAAACCAATTTCCACCAAACTTTCGACTCCTCTGTGACGAAGGTCATCAAAAAAACCGCCCTGGATAATGCCGTAGAGAAACTGATCGTCCCGATGATGCGCTTTTTTTGATCGTTCTGCCCATTGCGTGGTTCGCTCCAGGGAACGTTCGGTCTTTTTGTAATCAGAAGGATAAGGAAGGCATTCGTCAAAAACCATGATGATATCTGCGCCCAATGCCGATTCAATCTCAATGGCTTTTTCCGGAGATATGAAATGACTCGACCCATCAATATGGGATTTAAAAAGAACGCCTTCGTCATTGATTTTAGACAAACCATTCAGACTGAAAATCTGATAGCCGCCGCTGTCCGTTAAAATAGGACGATTCCATCCAATAAACCGATGCAGCCCTCCCCGCCTCTGAATCATCTCATGGCCCGGCCTTAGATACAGATGGTAGGCATTACTGAGAATAATTTCTGCCCCCAATTCATCCAGATCTAAAGGACTGATTCCTTTTACGCTACCCAACGTCCCGACGGGTGCAAAAGCGGGTGTTTCAATGACGCCATGGTGGGTGTGAATACGGCCTCGTCGGGCCCAAGGATGGTTTGTCCCACGTAAGGAGCTGAGGATTTCAAAATGGGAATGTGACTGGAGCGATTTTCCTATTTCTTTTTTGACCGGTGAATTCTCTTTCATATGCCTGGCAAAGGCTCAGTCATCATCGCCTTACATTCGTTCAGGAGATTGAATACCCAGAAGATCCAATCCTCTTTTGAGGACAATCCGGATACCCGCCACCAAAATAAGTCTCGCTTTTGTTAGAGAGGCATCTTCTGTGACGACGCGACACCCGAAGTAGTATTTGTGGAGCATGCCTGCCAGTGTTTGCAGATAGGCCGTCAAACGATGTGGTTCCAGAGATTCTGCTGACGAACGAACCAGTGAAGGGAATATCATCAGCTGTTTGATGAGGGTCGTTTCTTCAGAAAGAGAAAGCGGACGAAGGTCTGTTGTCTGTGCATTTTCAACAACTTCTTTAACGGCCCATCCATTTTCTTCAGCAACGCGTACAATACTGCAAAGCCGGGCATGGGCATATTGAACGTAGTAAACCGGATTTTCATTCGAAGCCTTCTTCGCCAATTCCAGATCAAAATCAAGTGGAGAATCGGATCGTCTCATTAAAAAGAAAAAACGCGTGGCATCCACACCTACCTCATCCAGAACTTCACGAAGCGTCACAAACGCACCGGAACGCTTCGACATTCGGACTGGTTTTCCATCGCGGAGAAGGTTGACCAATTGGTGGGTTAAGATCGTCAGCCGATCAGAGGCATAACCCATTGCCTCCGCTACTGCCTTGATGCGATTAATGTATCCATGATGGTCCGCTCCCCAGATGTTAATGAGGCGGTCATAACCCCGTTCAAATTTATTGCGGTGGTAGGCAATGTCAGAAGCAAAATAGGTATGTTCGCCATTGCTTCGGACAACAACCCGATCTTTATCATCTCCGTAGTCCGTTGTTCTGACCCAACGGGCGTCTCCTTTTTCATAAAGTATCCCTTTAGATTTTAAGATCGTGAAGATCGCATCGACCTCTTTTCTCTGGTGAAGTTTTTTTTCAGAAAACCATTTATTGAAACGGACACCGAATTGACGCAAATCTTTTTGAATCCAGCCCAGGATCATTTCATAGCTATAAGTTTTGAAGAAAGAAACAGCAGTTGCCTCCGAACCCGTTAGATAACGATCTCCTTCGGATGCCTTGGCCGAGGCAGCGATTTCGGATATATAGTCTCCTTTATAGCTCCCTTCCGGCAGGTTGACAGCTTCTCCAAAAAGCGAACGGTATCGAAGATAGGTTGAACGTCCCAGGAGATCCATCTGTGCGCCGATATCGTTCATATAATATTCCCGATCAACCTTATATCCGATGGCCTCCAAAAGACGCGACACGGCATCTCCCAGTGCAGCCGCACGGCCATGTGCGACGTGCAGCGGTCCGGTCGGATTTGCGCTGACAAATTCAATCTGGATTTTCCGGTTGTTGCCGATATTTGAAAAGCCGTAGCGGTCATTCTCACGATGAATGTCAAGAAGACCCTGATGCCAGTATTCATCGGCCAGAAAAAAATTTATATACCCCGGACCCGCCATTTCAATTTTTTCAATAAATGGAGACATCCCTTCCAGTTGGGAAATGAGAATAGAGGCGATTTCCCGTGGCGGTTTTTTTTCAATCTTTGCTAGGGAGAGGGCGCAGGTTGTCGCAAAATCTCCCTGTCTCGCGTATTTCGGAATTTCCAAGAGGATGCGGGGCATTCCCGTTCCATTCAGAAGGCCACTATTTCTTGCGCCTAAAATTGATTTATTTAACAGACTTAGAAGGACTTCTCTCAAGGAAAGCTCTCATGTTAAACCGTAATAAATGGCCATAAAAAGGCTTAAAAACAAACGGTTTAGTATAGACTTTTGAATTGGAAAGTCAAATACAGTACCGGTGAATATGGTCAAGAGTTGTTTGAGTCCCATTGATCCTGTATAAACGCCTCGAAACCCAAATGAAGGCAGTCTCATTGGCAAAAGATCTACATAAAAATTACGTGGTTACCTTGCTGGCACCCTCACTCAATCTTTCAGTCATTAAGGCCATATCAACCATGCTTGCGGATAAAGGAATAAATCTTCTTAAAACCAAAACGCTCGCCAGCAAGGAAATTGAATGCGTCGAAATCTCAATTTCTTCTGATCAAACCATTCACCAACGTCATCTAACGCAAGAACTTCTAACCCATATCCCCTCAACTTTGGACATTGCCATTCAGGAAGAAAACATTTTGAGACAGAGAAAACGCTTGATTGTACTCGACATGGATTCAACCTTGACGCAAATTGAAGTCATTGATGAATTGGCAAAAGAAGCCGGGGTTGGAGATCAGGTTGTATCCATTACGTCTCGGGCCATGCACGGGGAACTTTCATTTCCCGAGGCGCTTCGTGAACGTGTTTATCTTCTGAAAGGACTGTCCGAAAGCGCACTGGAAAAGGTCTACAAACGGATGCCCTTCACTCCGGGGGCGGAGCGACTTCTTTCCATCTTAAAAAAAATGGGGCTCCGAACGGCCGTTTTGTCTGGCGGTTTTGATTATTTTACATCGCGCGTGAAAGAGGTATTGAAACTTGATGATGCCTTCTCAAACAAACTGGAGGTTGTGGATGGGGTCCTGACTGGAAAGATTCTCGGCGACATTGTTGACGGTGAAAAAAAGTTGTTTCTGATGGAAGAAATTGCTCAAAAAGAAGGGATCTCAATTGAGCAGATCATTGCCGTCGGAGACGGCGCCAATGATATTCCCATGATCAAACACGCCGGACTCGGCATCGCGTTTAATGCAAAACCGGCGGTGCGGAAAGAAGCAACTTATAATATCACCCAAAAGAGTTTAATCACCGTTTTATATTTGCTGGGCTTGACAGAAAAAGAAATCAAGTATTTTGAATTTGAATAAAGCATCTCTTCATTTCCTGTTGACCTCAACTTTTCAAGCATTGTTTAATGTTCTCAACAGATTCTCGGCAGACCTGAGCAAGAAGGAAGGCCTCTCATTCAGAATTTCATTGCCAACACCTCAATTCTAATTCCTCTCCTCCCGCTTTTAGCGGGTCTCTCCATTCCGATCCTGGGGAAGCGGATCGAAGAAAATGTTTATAAAATTGGTCTCGTCGCACAGATTGGCGCGTTTTTCACAGCCTTGCTCGTGCTTTATCAGGTGAGCGTCGGAGAACCGATTCAGATCAATCCATTCTCTTTTCTTGAAAAAAACAGCATCATTCAATTCGGGCTTTTTATCGATCGACTGGCAGCCGTGATGATGGTGCTGGTTACATCGGTCAGTATCGTCATCCATGTCTTTGCCTCGCGCTACCTTCAGGAAGAGGAAGGCTTTACCCGTTTCTACACTTTGCTCTCGCTCACTACCTTTGTTTTGCTGGCCCTGGTTGCAAGCCCTAATCTGCTGACGCTTTTTGTCTTCTGGCAGCTTTTGAGCTGGATGCTTTACTTGTTGCTGGCCTACAATATCTCCCACACCCCGAGCGCACAGGCGGCCTTCAAAACCCTGATTATTCTTCGTGTCGGAGATATCTTCTTTCTGGCCGGCGTCATTCTGGCTTATCTGGTGTTCGGCACCCTCGATTTTCCGCTTCTTTTTGAACGGGCGTCGGCAGGATCACACAGGCTTTCGCTCCTTCCGGGAGGCTTGCTGACCATCGACGCCGTCACAGCCATCACCCTCCTTATTTTTGTAGGTGCAATGAGCAAATCCGTCCAATTTCCCTTTCATGTCTGGCTCCCCGATACGATGTACGCCCCTTCTCCGGTCTCGGCCCTGATGCACGCCGGAATCGTCAATTCCGGCGGATTTTTGTTGAATCGCCTCGCACCCCTCTACGGTCTTTCCACACCCAGCCTCCATGTGGCCTTTGTGATCGGCGCATTCACGACCTTCCTTGGGGCGATCATTATGCTCACCGTGAATGATGTCAAAAAAATGCTCGGTTACTCGACAATCGCCCAGATGGGTTACATGATTATGGAGTGCGGATTGGGCGCCTTTGCCCTGGCGATCTTCCATTTCATTGCCCACGGACTTTTTAAAGCAACTCTCTTTTTAAGCTCGGCCAGCGCCATCGGCGCAGCCCGTAAGGAACCCAAATTCCCCCACCATGCCAATGATGCGACGCCGCCCAAGGCCTTCTCGCCTCTCACCTGGGGGACCGGCCTCATCACCACCCTCCTGCTTCCTCTGCTCATCCTACTGGCCGCCCACGACCTCTTTCATATTCCCCTGGCAGAGGCGCACGGCGCCGTCATCTTCCTCTTCTTTTCCTGGGTCACCTCCTCTCAGGCCATTCTCAGCCTATACCGTCTCAACGCGGTCTCCTCCTGGAAGGTGGCGAGCGCGATGGTGCTGACGCTGATCCTCATCGTATTCACCTATCTCTGGGCAGGCGAATTATTTACCCACTTCCTCTATCCTGACCCGGATTTGGCCAACTATTATTTTGAAGTTGCGGCACTGCCGGGCCCCTTGTTCGACTTTGCCGTTATGACTGCGACGCTGGCGATTGTCCTCCTCTGGATCAACCTTTATGCCGAAGCCCACGGGAGACGGGTTGAAAAACCGACCTGGATGTCCGATTTTCAAGAAAAGACCTACGTGCTCTGCGCCAAGGGATTCTATGTCGATACGCTTTATCAGCGTCTAAATAAAACACTAAATCACTGGCTGAACCGACTTGATAAACACTATCTGGCGAGGATTCCTTAAAATGAAGATCGGGGCCCTCGGAGCGAGCATCACAAGCCTCTTAGCAATCTTGGTCTTCTTATCCGGAAAGGCGTATTTTTCAATCATGCCTCTATTCATTTTTCTCCCACTTTCGGCCACACTCACTATGTTTGCCGCATATTCGCATCCTACACCTCCAAAAGACCTGCTCACGATTCTAATCTTGCTTGGGCTTGGACTGTGCTTCATGATGATTCCGGGAATGGCTGGCCTCCTCTCTATCGGCGGTGTTTTCGTTGTCTTGATTTTTCTATTGCTTCGGCAAAAAAGCCAATCTCGTTTTTCAGTCCTTTGGGGCATCGGGCTCTATGGCTTTGCTCTGGCAGCAATGCTCATTTCCCTTATATTCTCTCCCCCGACAGCGTCCATTCTATTGCTTCTGGCCTACGCCATCCTCCTTCCCATTTGTCCTTTGCATGGGGCGTCCATTGTGAGTTTTAGTCGCCTCGGTGGAATTTTCCCCAATTTTCTTGCGCTCTTTCTTCCGGCCCTGGGACTCAAAGGGGTCTTGGGGATACTACCCGACTTGCCGCCCGGACTCATGAATATCGTGTCTATTTTTTCTTTGATCGGCGCAGTTTATGGAGGGTTTCGAGCGTTGGTTCAAAACAATATCTGCCATCGTCTGTCTTATGCCGGGCTCACCTTCTGGTCGATTCTCTGGTGGTATCTCGCCAATACGGGCATGGAAACCGCACCAGCCATCCTCTACTTCTGCGCCCTTGCCCTCATCATGCAGGGGCTGTTCATCTCTGGATATTGCTTAGAAAAACGTCAGGGCAACCTGAATCTCGATCAATTAGGTGGGTTGGCACGGCTCATGCCCCGCTTTGGCGTCCTCCTCAGTCTCCTGGTCGCAGCAGGCATGGGCCTGCCCCTCCTTGGTTCTTTCAGCGCCTTGATCTCTGTGGCGACATCTCCAGAGATTATCCTTTCCAGAGGTTTTGTGATCGTCCTTTTGGCCTGGCTCCTGGCTTCATGGTATTTCCCCGTTTTCATGCAGCACATTCTCTTAGGTCCGCCAAAACCGGACCGGATTTATCCCGACCTCGTTACAAGTGAGAAACTTTCCCTGACTTTGATTGTGGCAATGATCGTGATACTGGGGATTGCCCCCTACGCCTTCTTCGGGTCGGGTGCATTTCCGGCACGAGACCTCCCGGTTCAAGAGGTTCAATCTCGACTAAAATAGACATGACTGAAACAGAGATGAACAAAAAAACAAAAGTGATCTATAACGACTCCGCCCGGATGGGCTTGAGGGGACTTGTCCGAATTGCAAGTGAGATCAATTCGACTTTGTGGCCAATGCGTTCCTTTGTCACCAACAACCCACTGCATTCCCTGGAGTATCGTGATTTTGAAGAGGCCATCGATCTTGGTCGGGAAAGGCTCGACGGGAAAGGGTATCTCTCAAACAGCCTCTACCGGGAATATTTCAAATCTGGTCGCATTCTTCCTGAAGATATTGAAAATGTGCTTAAACCGCTTACACAGGATAAAAGCATTCGGATTGGCGACCGTGAATTGGGTCAAGGCGAAGTGCTTCGGGCACAGCTTCTTTCGCCGCTCTCTCCGCCAAAAACAGAGACAGCGGACATCCTGCGCCTATATGCCTTAGATGCCGCCGGCTTGGAGAGACTGGCGGAAAGGCTGAGGAGATCATTAAAGCAGAACCTCTCTCTGAACGCATTGCCGAAACACGAAAGGTAGACTCAGAAACCCTGGCTTATCGACAAACCCTGTCCCAGTGGTGCGACACACGTTTCGGCACCAAAATCACCTCACAAATAAATGACGAAATGATCAGTTGGTACGGGGCATTTTTGGACGAAGGACAAGCCCCCTGGGAGATGCCTGCTAGAAAACAAGGGTTTTATGCAGCCTGGAAAAAAGGGGCCTTGGAGACCTGGGAAGGCGCGGGCATCCGCAAAATTCGAGAAAAAGTCAGCCGACTTTCAGACCGCCCTGAAGATGCCGTCTTGGAAAGTCTCAATCTTCTGGGTATTCCAGAGTCCGCACGGGAGGCCTATTTATCCCTCCATCTCGCCGCACTCCCCGGCTGGACGGCTTTTTCAAATTGGCGGTCGAGGCACAGCAGTTATCCTTGGCAAGAGGCCTATCCGATAGACTTGGTCCAGATCCTTGCCGTCCGTTTGTGGTATGAGCGGGAACGGGTAAGCGAAGTCTGTCAAAAAGAAATCGAGCCAGGACACAATAACCTTTATCAAGACATCCTCGCAGCCATGGAAAAATCATCCACAAAGCACTTTTTAAGGAAAGAACGGACGGCTGCCAGACTCCCCGCCTGGCTTTCCGACGAAGTCGATCTCCTGCTTTATGCTGGATCAGCCAGCAAAAATAGTGCTTGGGATCAACTGGCCGGACGCTACGAAAAGGAAGAAGGTCCAGATAGAAATAGGATTGCGCGTCTTTCGGCTGCGTGGCGTCTTTCAGCTCTGGCAACAGAACTAAAAATCGCTCAGGAAACCCTAGTTGATCTTCCCGTAAAAACATTGATGACGCTCCTTTCCTGGCTGGACGCTTTCCCGGAATCCCGGCATGGACCGTATTGGCTCAATGCTTTTGAAACGGGGTACCGGCGTTCCCTCCTCAACAAATTGGCACCTCGAATTGGTAAAAAAATAGATCAGGCAGCCGGGACATCCACATCCTCTGTTTCATCTTTCTCACGCAATGGCCGTCCCCTGGCGCAGGCAATCTTCTGTATTGATGTCCGCTCAGAGCCTTTCCGCCGACAACTGGAAAAAGCGGGGCATTATGAAACTTACGGTTTTGCCGGTTTTTTTGCCGCCTTCATCCGTTATCGCGCCTTTGGAAGCCACCACGAGACAGACCTTTTCCCTGTCGTGATGGAAGCCAAGAATGTTATCCATGAAATTCCTAAAATTTCTGAAGAAAAATATGTTTCGCGTCACTTGGCCGGCACGAAACTCCTTCATGCAGGACACACCCTGTTTCATGACCTGAAAGAAAATGTCATCACCCCCTATGTCATGGTCGAATCGATCGGCTGGTTTTTTGCTTTCCCATTTTTTGGCAAAACATTCTGGCCCGTGCAGTATGCACGTTGGGTCAATCGTTTGCTGGAACGCTTCGCGCCACCTATCGCCACCACGATGACAATCGACAAACTGAGCAAGACTGAAGTCGAAGCGCTTATCGCCTCCGAACAATGCGTCACTGTTCGCCAGGCGCTTCGGGAGTGGCTCGGACACTCTGTGGTCGATGTGCCCCACAACCAGATTGAGGCCCTGCGGAACCGGGCTCTGACCCGCAATCTGTCGAAAGATGACAGTCCGGAAAAAACACATCAAAAGGCCCTTGCCCTCTTTAAATCCAAATCAGATGCATCTGCCTTTGTTGCGCAACTGCACGACCGCTACCGAATCACCCCTGGATGGTCTTCGGCCCGAATGGAGCAGATCACGCGGACCGGCTACACATTGAAAGAGCAGGCCTTTACCGTCGAAACGGCGCTGAGGGTAATGGGGCTCACACAAAATTTCGCCCCTATCGTCCTTTTGTGCGCCCATGGCAGCAGTAACGAAAACAACCCCTTCGAGGCAGCCCTCGACTGCGGGGCCTGTGGTGGAAATCCCGGTGGCCCGAATACACGCGTTTTTGCAGCCATGGCGAATAATGCGGACATCCGGAAATTGATCTCCGAAAAAGAACTCGTCATCCCTGAAGACACCTGGTTTGTCGCTGCACAGCATGACACGACCACCGATGAAGTCACCCTATTCGATCTGGAGGACATTCCTTCATCTCATCATGAAGCCCTTGCATCTTTAAAAGATGATTTAAAAAAAGCGGCGATGATGAATAATGAGAAACGTTGTCAAACCCTACCCGATTTCAATGCCGAGATTTCTCCAGAAGAGGCCGTCAAAAATGTGCAAAAACGCAGCAAGGCATGGAACCAGGTCCGGCCGGAATGGGGGCTTTCAGGCAATGCCGCTTTCATCATCGGACATCGTGATTTGACAGAGGGGGTGGATCTTGCCGGGCGGGTTTTCCTCCACTCCTACGATATAGACGCCGATCCGGACGGAGCGAAACTCGAAATCATCATGACCGGCCCTCAAGTCGTCACTCAATGGATCAGCATGGGATACTATTTTTCCATTGTCGATAATGAAGTCTACGGGAGTGGAAACAAGGTGTACCACAACGTATCCGGGCGGATAGGCATCATGTCTGGCCCAACCAGCGATCTACGGACGGGACTCCCCTGGCAAAGCGTCAGCAGCGGCAGGCGCCCCTATCATGAGCCGATGCGCCTGCTTGTTTTAATCGAAGCCCCGAGGGCGCGAATCGATCCGATTATCGCCCGGCATCCCATTTTACATCGTTATTATCACCGGCGTTGGGTCAATTTAGTTGCCCTTGAAGCCGGTCAGTTCTACCAATATCTGCCAAGCCGCGAATGGGTGGCATTATCGAAATAAGACGAAAAAAAATGAACGACGTTAGGAAAGGAGCAACGGCATGACCAGTTTAGTGCTTCATCCGATGAAAGAAATTCGGGTGATTATCCCTGGTGAACATCAGGGCTTTGTGGTGGAAATATTCGACGCCCTTCACATCTCCGGTTATACCATCATCAAAAATCTCTCAGGAAAAGGGCACCACGGCTTTCACACCGCACATGCCATGTTTGACGAGACAGAAAGCCGACTGATGATCATGACAGTCGTTCCTGAAGAAAAGGTCTCACCGATCCTTGCAGGCTTGACCCCGCTTTTTGATCGGCATTCGGGCGTGATGTTCGTCAGCGATGTCGCCGTCAGCCGACGGGAATATTTTTCAGAATCATCCGAAAAATGAAGTTGTTTTTCTGATTTTACGTCAACTGTGTTTTCTCTTCGCTTTTTCAAATGCAGCGGCTATGGCATTCTGCGGCAACGGCGTATTTTCTGTTTGTCGAGAAAGAGCCTCTTTTTTTACAGTTTTTTTCGCTGACTTCTTTCTTGGTTTCATAATCGTCGTGTTTTCCGTCCGCATTGTCAACGAAATGCGTTGGCGTGAGAGATCAACCGATTGCACTTTGACTGAAACAATCTCTCCCGTTTTAACGACTTTATGCGGATCAGAAACATACCCATTGGCCAGTTGTGAAATATGCACCAGGCCATCCTGATGCACACCAATATCCACAAAAGCGCCAAAATTCGTAATATTACTAACCACTCCTTCGAGTTTCATCTCAGGTTTTAGGTCACTGATTTTTTCGATACCGGTCTTAAATTGCGCCATTTTAAATTCTGGCCGGGGATCGCGCCCCGGTTTTTCCAGCTCCTCAAATATGTCGCAAACCGTGGGCTCACCAAACTGCGCATCGGTAAAGTCTTTCGCTTCCAAAGACTGTAAAAAAGGACCATCCCCGATGATGGAATCAATGGTTCGTCCGGTTTTTTCCGCAATTCTTTCCACGACAATATAGGCCTCAGGATGAACCGCAGAGGTGTCCAGCATGCTTTCTCCGTTCATCACGCGCAGAAAACCAGCACACTGTTCAAAGGCTTTTGGCCCGAGACGCGGCACTTTCATCAACTTTCCCCGATTCTTGTAGGGTCCATTTTCTTCCCTGAAAGCGACAATATTTTTTGCAAGAACGGGACTCAGTCCGGAAACAAAGCCCAAAAGCGGGACAGAAGCAGTATTGAGATCGACGCCAACCGCATTCACACAGTCTTCGACCACATGGCCCAGAGACTGCGTCAAGCGGACTTGATTGACATCGTGTTGATATTGACCAACACCAATGGCTTTGCCTTCGATCTTGACCAATTCAGCCAATGGGTCCTGCAGTCTACGGGCAATGGAAACTGCTCCCCGTATAGAAACATCGAGGTCGGGAAACTCCATCGAGGCAAATTCAGATGCGGAATAAACCGAGGCGCCCGCTTCGGAGACGATGATTTTTTGTAATTTTAATTCGGGGTGGCGCAGCATAAAATCACCCACCAGTCGGTCGGTCTCACGCGATGCGGTGCCGTTTCCGATGCTGATTAAGCTTACGTCATGTTTCTCTGAAAGTTTTGCCAGGTCATGAATCGATTGATCCCACTCGTTCCGCGGGGCATGTGCATAGAGTGTTGCGGTGTCGAGTAACTTCCCTGTTCCGTCAATCACGGCGACTTTAATCCCCGTTCGTATGCCGGGATCAAGCCCCATCGTCACCCGTGGTCCGGCAGGCGCAGCCAGCAGGAGGTCATGGAGGTTGCGGGCAAAGACCTTGATTGCCTCTTCTTCTGCCCTTTCCCGAATCTGACGTTTCATCTCCAAATCCAAATGAAGCGAGAGTTTCACCCGCCAAGCCCAACGTACCACTTCAAACAACCAACTGTCCGCCGGACGGCCCGCTGTTTTAATTTCGAAGTGTTTAGCGATTATTCGTTCGGGCCGGGAAAGGGTTTGCTCTATTTTGCCTTCGGAATGAACACTGCCTTCCTGTTCATCAAAAACAACGCTGAGACGGAGAATCCCCTTTTTCTGCCCTCGAAATAACGCCAATGCACGGTGGGAGGGGATTGATTTGAGGGGTTCGATAAAATCGAAATAGTCTGAGAATCTCGCCCCTTCGTTTTCTTTGTCTTTGATCAAAAGAGACTGAATCTTGCCATTTTCCTGCGTGTACTCCCGCAAGGCCGCCAGCAAAGTGGCATCTTCCGAGAAATGTTCCATCAAGATATTGCGAGCGCCCATCAATACCTCTTCGGCGGTTTCAATCCCTTTTTCTGGATTGAGGTAGTCTTCCGCACTCTTTTCAGGATTTAGGGTCGGGGTTGCAAGCAGGGCAAAGGCCAAAGGGGCAAGCCCTGCCTCACGGGCAATCTGTCCTTTCGTTCGACGTTTTTTCACATAAGGACGGTAGAGGTCTTCCAGTCTCGTTTTTGTCTCTGCGGCCAGAATATCGGTTTTTAATGCTTTGCTTAACTTGCCTGCCTCATCAATATTCTTGAGGACAGTCTCACGGCGTTCCGCCAGTTCACGCAAGTAGCTGAGACGTTCTTCTAATTTGCGAAGCTGGTTGTCATCCAAACCACCGGTCACCTCTTTTCGGTAGCGCGCAATGAAAGGAACGGTTGCGCCGTCATCAAGTAATGTAACGGCTGCACCGACTTGAACTTCTTCGGCTTTTAATTCTTTTGCGATGATAGAATGGATGGTTTGCATTGTGTTTGTCCTTTATCTATTTTGTGGTGGGGTATATTAACAGAAAGAAGTCCGTTATTTGGGTTTTAATCTCCATTTGTATATAATTCGCGACATTTATTAATTTTTTGTTTTTTGAAGAATTAGGAGGGAAGAAATCTCTATGCGTGTTCCAACAATTATCTCCATTTTCATTCTAGTTTCCTCTTTCATGACAAGTGCTGTCTTCGCTGAAATCACAGAACAAGAAATCTACGAGGTATATTTACTTGCAGAGCTGGGCGACGCCAAGGCGCAAAACAAACTCGGATCATACTACCGCAATGGGCAGGGTGTTTCTCAAGATAATAAAGCGGCAATAAAATGGTTCCGCAGGGCTGCAAAGCAGGGCAATCCTAATGCTCAGTTTAACTTGGGCCAGTTATACAATATTGGCCAAGGGGTTCTCCAGGACTATCCAGAGGCAATGAAGTGGTTTTTCAAGGCAGCGGAACAAGGAAACATCGATGCGCAATATCATCTTGCTTTGTTATACCGTGAAGGACTCGGCATTCACCAGGACAACAAGGAAGCCATAAAATGGTTGCGACAGGCTGCGGGACAGGGCAATTCTGATGCCCAGTTTCAATTGGGTTCATTGTATAGCAGTGGTCAAGGTGTTTTCCAAGATTACAAGGCGGCGGCCAACTGGTTTCGGAAGGCAGCAGAGCAAGGAAATGCAAGTGCGCAGCTCAGTCTGGGTTTATTGTACGTTTTTGGAAAAGGTCTTTCTCAGGATTTAAAAAAAGGGTATGGTTGGTTAGATACAGCAGCAGAACAAGGACTCGATAAAGCTGAAAATCTCAGAAATGCCACGGGGAAAAATCTCACTCCGGAAATGCTTGCTGAAGCGACGGAGATATCAAAACAATATTACAAAAAATATGTACTTCCATTTCAATAGCTTGTATACGACTTTCACAAAGGGCCAGAGTGAAAATACGTCGGCTTTCCGCTGACAACACTTTCAACAGATCAGGGGGGAAGACTTGAAGCATCCCAAAATAGCCGATACAAAACCGGTGGCAATTCATTTAGAAGCGGGAGAAGAATATTACTGGTGTCGCTGTGGTCTGAGTCGCACTCAGCCCTTTTGCGATGGTTCTCACAGTGGCACAACATTTACGCCTCTCTCCTTTTCCGTACAAGAAGCGCAGGAGGCTCACCTCTGTTTATGTAAAAGAACCGGAAATCCACCTTATTGTGATGGCGCTCACGCAACATTGAATCAAAAAGAGATCGAAAATGACATTTCTCTACTACCCGAAAAAGAACTTACAGAAAACCCCCTCTCTCAAATTCGTCCAACCCTGGAGGAGCCGACTCTGAAACAGATCCATGATCTGGCTCGGGACGGTCTTTCAAAGGTCGGCCATCATGGTGAAATAAGCGCAATGGGCGTTCCTCGTCCCTCTCTCCCACAATGGGATGACATTCAGATCCTGACCGCTCAATTTGCAATCAAGCCCCTTATGGAGGATGTTACTGTTGGGACGGATTTGGTGGTCGGTCCCAATGCGCAAAAACCCCTTCATTTAAAAATCCCTCTTTTTGTTTCAGATATGAGTTTTGGTGCTTTGTCAGAAGAAGCGAAAACGGCCATGGCCAAAGGAGCGGAATTGGCCGGCACAGGGATTTGTTCGGGAGAAGGTGGGATGCTGCCAGAAGAACAGGCTGAAAACAGCTGCTATCTCTACGAACTGGCATCTGCAAAATTTGGTTATTCTGAAGATTTACTCATGAAAATTCAGGCTTTTCACTTTAAAGGAGGACAAGGAGCAAAAACCGGCACAGGCGGACATCTTCCTGGAAATAAGGTTATTGGAAAAATTGCTGAAGTACGTCATTTACCTGAAAAAAAACCGGCAATCTCCGCACCGACCTTTGAAGATCTGAGCTCTCCGGAAGACTTCAGGAGATTTTCTGACCGCGTGAGAGAGATCACCGGCGGTATTCCCATCGGAATGAAGATGTCCGCCAACCATATCGAAGAAGATATCGATTTTGCCATTCGGGCCGGCATTGATTATATTATTTTAGATGGACGAGGCGGCGGTACTGGAGCCGCGCCTTTAATCTTTCGCGATCATATTTCAGTTCCGACCATTCCTGCGCTTGCACGCGCCAGACATTATCTTGATAAAAGAAAGAGAGCCGACATTACACTTATCATCACAGGTGGTTTGAGGCTGCCTTCCGATTTTATAAAGGCCATGTCCCTGGGGGCCGATGGCATTGCCATTGCTAATGCGGCAATGCAGTCCATAGGGTGTATTGCCGCAAGAATGTGCCATACAAACAACTGCCCTGTCGGTGTGGCAACTCAAAATCCGGAACTGCGTAAAAAACTGGATATTGAAACATCGTCCCGGCAATTGGCAAGATTTTTTAACGCCTCCACTGAACTGATGCAAGTGATGGCACGAGCCTGTGGACACTCACATTTAAATCAATTCAATCAAAGAGACATTACAACCTGGAAACGAAAAATGGCAGAAATCAGTGGCGTTCGATATGCTGGTTTTGATCTTTCAAAACGATAAGCATCGGCTTTCTTAACACGCTGTACGACATATCACTGCCTGCCATTTTGCTAAAAAGCTCCGTATTTCACTTTCGTGAGACACGGAGCTTTTTAATGGAAACGACTTTTCGATAATGCGCTAAATATTCATCTTATTTTGATTTTCCTGCAGTTTCAGCTCAATGTCGGCAATCTCCTTAAAGTTTTCCGAAAAAGCGTCTTCCACACCAGAAAGCTTTTTCGCTTTATGGAGTTCCCAAACGATGTGACCCGCTTCGAGCATGAGGGTACACAGCTGATGGTTCAGCTGATGCGCCTCAATTTTGAGTTTCGCAAGACTTGTTGCGTGTGAAGT
>JBHHWW010000004.1:0-33210 GCA_046756725.1 Nitrospiria bacterium
CTACATCATCGAATTCATTGGTAACAGCTCACCCTCACCATTGTAAAAGGCCAGAAACTTCCACGGTTGACCAGAACGGCCCCGGCGATAGCGAAGTTCTTCCCGCTCAATAATGATCTGTCCCTCGTTTTCATTGATGGCAAGTACATAGGTTGCCAGCGGTGTTTTTTTCGTCCCTTTCGTCGTCATCTGAAACCGGAATTTCAGTTCGATCTCGATCGCCCCTTCCTCATCCCGCGTCCTGACTTCTCTGAAGCCGCCCCCTTTGCTTAAAGCAATTTGAACATTGTTTGTCAACGAATCGCGAAGAAAGCCAAATACGTCAAACAAAGTCGATTTCCCGGCCCCGTTTGCGCCGACCACCACGCACATTTTCGGAATATCACGGATGGTGACCTCCTTGAAAGCCTTGAAGTTCTTAAGGCGGATGCTTTCAATTTTAATATTCATGGCTTATTTGCTCCTAATTTTGTGTTGGTCTCGGAATGCATTTGAAGCTTATCACACAAGATTCCAGCGAATACGAAATAGTATCTGCACCTCCGTCGTTGCTTTAATTTTTTTTCGATGTTTACAATCAGTTCTTCCCGCTGTGCGTCTATTGCATCCTGGATATCGAATAACTCGCGGAACTCCCTGCTTGAGTTCTCTGGTCAAACCAGTCACCTACTATAAGTCGGCGAACCCACCCACGGACACGAGCACTGTCCTTCTTCGTACTGTGACGGGATTCAGGATATTCAAAAGGGAAGGAGATTACAAGAAAATGGCCTTGACGCTGGGAGGACTCAAGTATTACTATCTTTTGCATGAAAACATCCGTTCCGATTGAGGTTTGAGATTGTTTTTAAGGTACCCCTCCCGAAACCTATTACAATAAACCATGCCGAATAAAAAACCCTCCTCCAATAAAAGCCAATGGGAAAGTGCCGCATGGGAAGGCCGATTTTCTGAAGCGGCCGATCCGGATGCGGCAGATTTCACGACCTCTTTCACCTTTGACCGGGTTTTATATCCCTATGATATTCAGGGGAGCATTGCCCACACCCAGGGCCTGGCCCGCGCCGGACTCCTGAGCGACGCCGAGCAAAAGATTCTCGAAAACGGCTTAAGGGAGATTGAAAAGGAAATGGATCAGGAAACGCCCCCCTTTTCTCCTGACACGCTGGATGAAGATGTCCATATGCACATTGAACGGCGGCTGGTTGAAAAAGTGGGGGCTGTGGGCGGAAAACTTCATACCGGCCGAAGCCGGAATGATCAAATCGCCCTCGACCTGCGCCTCTATCTCCGGGCCGAGACCGGCAAAACCATCGGTTTGATCAACAGACTTCAAAAGTCTCTGGTATCCCGGGCTGAGGCCGAAATTGATACCTTCCTCCCCGGCTACACCCATCTTCAACGTGCCCAGCCCATTTCACTGGCCCATCATCTATTGGCTTATTATGAAATGCTGGAACGGGATGCCAGCCGGTTTAAAGACAGTATAAAACGGCTCGATCAGATGCCGCTTGGCGCGGGTGCGCTTGCGGGAAATAGTTTTTCACTGGATCGACAGGCAGCAGCGGCTGCACTCGATTTTTCCAGCGTCACGGCGAATAGCTTAGATACGGTCTGTGATCGTGATTTTGCAATCGAATTTCTTTCAACCACCTCCACCCTTATGATGCACCTCTCTCGCTGGTCGGAAGACTGGATCCTCTGGGCCACAACAGAGTTCGGCTTTCTGGAACTACCAGACCGTCTTTCCACCGGAAGCAGCATGATGCCTCAGAAGAAAAACCCGGACCTTTTAGAACTGATTCGTGGAAAAACCGGCCGGGTCTACGGCAGTTTGATAACCTTGCTCTGCGTCATGAAAGGCTTGCCCCTTTCCTACAACCGGGACATTCAAGAAGACAAGGAGCCTCTTTTTGATGCCGTTAAAAACATACAAGGGGCCCTGAAAATGATGACGCAACTAACAGAGGCAGTCCGGTTCAACGATGAAAAAATGGGGGGCGCTGCCCGGGAAGGGCTTTTGCTGGCAACCGACCTGGCGGATTACCTGGTCACGAAAGGACTTCCTTTTCGCCAAGCCCATAAAGTGATCGGCAAAATCGTCTCCCATTCGCTTCAGGAAAGATCCCCTTTTGAAACATGGAAACTCGACGCATTCCAAGCCTTTTCTCCGCTCTTTGATTCCGATCTCTATGACCGTCTTTCTATCGGCGGAGCAATCGACAAAAAAGGCGGCATTGGCGGGACATCAAGGGACTCGATCAAGACACAGATTCACGAGATTAAAACAAGATGGACTGATCAGGAGACATCAACGAAATAAGTCTCCATCCTGTCTCTGAACCCGACTTTAGTTCATTTCATTAATGTGCGTGATGCCTTCATTTGCATGGGCCATCGCGTCTTTTGTATGTTCTATTAAAAGTTCTGGATGGCCGAGCATGCCATGTTTAATCGCCGTTTCTGCATGATGAACGACTTCTTTGACATATTCCATCGCTTCAACGCCATGTTCTTTCGTCGCTTCGCTGGCATCTGAAGCGTTCATCCCTTCTTCCCCGTGTTCCACACAATCCTTTGCTTCCCGAATCATTTCTTTCAAATGTTTAATGGCAACATCGATATGTCCCTGCCCTGCGTGATCCATCCCTTTTTCCCCGGCACCGACCATCTCATTGCAATGCTTTTTTGCACTGTCGATATGTGATGCAGACCCTGAAAAAACCGGTTCCGGCAGGGTCAAAAACAGCATCAAAACGGCGCTGATCACTCCTGCATTGATATAAAAACGCATTTTTTCCCTCCTATTTTAACTATTTACCCCATGTGGCCTTGCTGATTGCCAACGCTTAACTTCTGTATAGCCGATTCCGATTTTCTACGCAATCATTTCGGATGCCCCATTACTTGACTTCAAAAATAGAGTATATTATAAGCCCGTTCAGTCGGTCATTTCACTTCGCCAGTATGGCATTCATACGGAGGGTCACATCATATCGCTTATTAAAAAACAAAACATTGCCAAAACACTGATACTGAAATACAGTCTTCTTTTTTTACTGACATGTGCAGCACTCTTCCTACCGTCACTTTTTTCCACTGCTTCTGGACAATCGGTTGATCCAAGTCCTGAATTTTGCTCAAATATTCAAGAGGTTCTTGAAAGCGGGCAGGATAAATTCAAATCGATTCGAGGGAAATTAGACCTTGTTTCAGAAGAATATTTCGGAAATCTAATCCCTGAGGGGCTTGAGGAATGTTTTGGATGGCTGGACGGGAAAGCGTACCACTGTCGTAGTAAAGAAGGGTTTAGTCTTGATGAAGCTGGAAAACGCTATGACGCGTACAAGCAAATGCTCCGTGAATGCCTTGGAAACCCTTGGCATTCAGAAGAGGTCACCGTTCACAGAGTCAACGGAAGGCGCATTGCATCTTACAAATCGGATTCAACGCCCATCACCATTCAACTCCGGGAGCGGAGCAAGCGACATGGCTGGTTTGTAGACTTTTACTTCAAGCGGTCATTGAAAAAGAGATGAACAAGAAAAACAGATAAACGATGTCAAATTCTTCACATCACGTTCTTGATTAATTTTGTATACCCGGCCATGCCGTGGTCCTTCATCCCGTCTGTCCCCCACTCAAGAATGTCTTCAATTCGCCCGCGCATTCTATCAAGAAAGCGATTCCACCAACCGATGTCATCAACCAGTTTGCCCGGTTCTGTAAAATACTTAAAGGTCCCGATGTGGCTGTATTTCATCAAACGGGGTGCCATGCGGGTCACGATATCGTTGTTATTGACGAAGCGGAATGCATAGGGTTTGAAGTCAAGATTGAAATTTCTCGCAAAAATTCGATCTCCAAGACGGGGCTGACCGAAGGTATAAAGCCCATCCACCGGATGATCTTCATCACGAAGCAGAGCAACAGCCAGGGCAGCCAGAGCAGCGCCAAGACTGTGTCCTGTAAACCACAACGACTTGGGCTTGTTTTCACGAAACCGGGCCAAGGTCCTTTGAACCGGATCCCATACCTCTCTAATCGCGTCGTAAAATCCTTCATGAACCTGCCCATCCATGGGTCCAGGCACAAGATCAAAATTAAGATCCGTCATCCAATCTTCAATCTTCATTTCTGTTCCACGAAATGCCGTCACAATGATTTGCTCGTTGGACATCGTAAAGCCTTGCGTCCCATTCTTCTCGTAGAATCGAAATTGCCGAAAACCCCATTGACGAACCGTCTCTTCAATTTTTTCTTTTTTTTCGTAGGCCAGTTCAGAAGCCTTGGCAAGGCAATAAGCATTATTCAAACTAAACTGTGTCGTATCATGGGTAAAGTCAAATTCAGTTGACATTTTTACTCTCCTCTCACTCGGGTTTGAGTTTCCCTGCGCGAATGGTCTTGATTTTATCACGGAGCGCCTCCGCCAATGGATCACCGGGATTGATACTGACAAGCCTTTCCCAGGCATCCGCAGCCCCCTTCGGATCATTCTGGTCATTCAGCAAAATAATCCCGAGATTATACAGGGCCACTTCGTGGTTTGGATTCGCATCTAAGACTTTTTTGAGCATCTGGACCGCTTTTTCCGCCGCACCGAGATTACGATAGGTCGAAGCGAGGTCTGTCTGCACATGGATATCATCCGGATTCACATCAAGGACTCGAAGATACAACTTTTCTGCCTTTTCAAATCGTTGAATATCAAAGTTGGCATTTGCAATAAAAATAAGCGCTTCTACATCCTTAGGGTCTTTTTCAAGACGTGCTTTGTACCCCTGCAACTTTTCCATGAATGGGACAGACTCTCCGGTCGAGGTATGAGGCGGCGGCGGATGGGGGGAGCGATTGCTCGGCACATGGGAAGGAGGAGATGTTTTTGGAGGTAGGTCTCGCATTCGAGGTGGCGGCTGGACCTGGGATGCAGGCGGAGAAGATTTTTCCGGTTTTTCCGCAAATGCATCATGAACGTAAAAACTAAATAACGAAAAAAGAACGACTAAAAAAAAGCGTTTCTTTTTCAGAACAAACGAGTTCATTAAGTAATCATTCATTGAATAGACCCTGCACGATCCACGACAATCTCCTTAATCACTGTTTGAGGCGAAAGATAAAGCAGGCTTAAAACCAGCTTTGCGATATCTTCAGGCGGGATCATTGCTTTCTTCGGGAGATCCACCGATGCCACCATCGGGGTGTCCACGTAGCCGGGGCAGATTGCCGTTGAACGAATATTATCATCAATCGACTCTTCCAAAAGGCTCTCTGTCAGCGCAATCATCCCGAACTTTGAGGCACAATACGCAGAAGCCCCGCCAAAACCATTTTTACCCGCGACGGAAGAAATATTCACTACATAACCGGCTCGTTGTTCTTTCATAATCGAAAGAACGGCCTTTGTAAAGAGAAATGCCCCCTTTAAATTGATTGACTGAATCTGCTCCCATTCGGCCTCCGACATGTCAGAAATCAAACCATGTTTAAAAATGCCGGCATTATTAACCAGGAGGTCAATGCGACCCGTCGTTTTAATCACCTCTCTGACAAAAGCATCAACCTCCGTCGATTTTGAAACATCGCAGGGTTTGGCGATGATCTTTTTTCCACATGTACGGCGCAATCGTTCAGCAGCCTCTTCGAGACGCTTTTCATTTCTTGCAGTGATCGCCACAGTCATTCCCTCAGAAGCAAGACACGACGCAATTGAAAATCCGATTCCACTACTACCGCCCGTTATCAGCGCGACCTGACCTTGAAGATGTGACAAAGATCCTCCTAAACAACCTACAAAATGGCCATGACGCCCTGATTCACTTCAATCGTTTTTTCTTCTCCCATCAGGAGCGAGATCAATTGAAATGCAAATTCCATCGCCGTTCCGGGAGCGCGACTTGTCACCATTCGACCATCCACGACCACACGATCCTCGGAGTAGTTGGCCATGTCCATTTCTGAACGAACAGAGGGGTGGCTTGTCGCCTTTTTCCCATTCAAATAGCCATAAGAAGACAGGACAGAGGGTGCCGCACAAATTGCCGAAATATATCCGCCATTTTCTTCAACCTCTGCCAAAATTTTTTTCACTCTCGGATCGCTCCCGAGATTTCGTGTGCCCGGCTGCCCACCCGGAAGCACCACAAGATCAAAAACATCCCCTGAAACCTGATCAACAAGCATATCTGGAATGACCTTGACTTTACGGGAGCCCCCAATCGGACCTTCTACCGTGCCCGCAACAAGCACCTCAATCCCTGCACGGCGCAAGATATCAATAACTGTAATCGCCTCGATCTCTTCAAAACCGGGAGCCAAGAGAACCAATGCCCGCTTCATAAGCAATGTCCTAAGTGAATATATATGTAGAAATAGAATCCGGCAGGGCTGAAACCTCAGGATGGCCGAAACACAGGCTGATTTTAGTGAGGCCTTGGCGTTTTGTCAAAAGAAGAGTCGCTACATGCTACGAAAGGTTTTGGTCAAGATACATCTTTGCAAGCTCAACATAGCCTTGCGCTGATTGTGTCAGAAAAACGGATTCTTTTTCTGTCAATTTCCGCTTTGTCCGCGCAGGAGAACCCACGGCGAGCACACCAGACGGGATCTTCATTCCCTGGGTCACAAGAGAACCGGCCCCAATGATCGACCCTTCGCCAATTTCCGATCCATCAAGTAAGACAGCCCCCATCCCAATCAACACGCGGTTCCGGATAGCGCAACCGTGAAGCGTGACATGGTGCCCAACCGTCACTTCACTCCCCACAAGAAGTGGATGGGTTTTTCGTGTCACGTGCAACATCGAAAGATCCTGGATATTTGTCCGTTCGCCAATGCGAATAAAGTGAACGTCGCCACGAATAACCGTTCCAAACCAGACAGAGCTGTCGGGTCCTATTTCAACGTCACCAATCACATCCGCAGAGGGCGCGATAAAAACATTGGCGGGAATAACAGGCTCGTGAGCACAAAAAGACTGGATCATCTTCAGAACCGAGACCTACTCTCAAAAGAGGATTCTTTTTATTGCAGGCCTCGTCAGAAAGCCCTATGGATTGACTTGGACTGATTTGACAATTTGTGAAAATCCGGCGGCATCATGTGCAGCGATTTCAGCCAACACTTTACGGTTCAGCGTAATGCCGGCTTTCTTCAAACCTTCCATAAAACGGCTGTAAGTCATACCGTGGCTCCGCACAGCCGCATTGATCCTGGCAATCCAAAGTCGTCTGAAATTGCGTTTCTTCGTCCGGCGGTCACGGTAAGCGTAGAGAAGTGATTTATCAACCGCTTCCGTTGCAGTTCTAAAAAGTTTACTCTTGGCACCATAATAACCCTTCGCCATCTTTAAACGTTTTTTGCGCCGATGCCGGGTTTTAGGGCCTCCTTTTGCTCTAGGCATAACAGATCTCCAAAAAAATGTGGATAATGAATTAACTGTGAGGAAGCAGATGCTTAATGATGGCTGTCTGACTCTTGCTCACAATGGTCGAGCCGCTCATACTGCGTTTCCGCTTGGCCGACTTATGGGTCAGAAGGTGTCTTTTTCCCGCCTTATTTCGTTTAAATTTTCCCGTCCCCGTGGTCTTGAATCGCTTTGCCGCACCTCGATGGGTCTTTCCCTTTATCTTTGCTTTCGCCTTCATTTATGCTCCTTTTGAGATTTCGGGGCAATAATCATCATCATGTTCCGTCCTTCCATCTTCGGAGGACTTTCCGCCTGCCCCAATTCTTTTAACATTTCCCCAATCTTCGCCAGCAAGTCCCACCCTTGCTGGCGGTAAGCCATTTCCCGCCCGCGGAACATGAGCGTCACCTTCACCTTGTTTCTATCCTGCAAAAACGCCTTTGCATGGTTGATCTTAAATTCAAGGTCATGGTCTCCTGTTCGGGGACGAAACTTCACTTCTTTAAGATGACCACCCTTCTGATGCGCTTTAAGGGCACGCTCTTTCTTGCTTAGTTCATACTTGTGTTTTCCATAATCCATGACACGGCAAACAGGCGGGTTCGAGGTCGGAGCGACTTCGACCAAATCGAGATCGAATTCGGCCGCCTTCTTGTTTGCGTCATACGGAGACATAATCCCGAATTGCTCACTATTGGGTCCAATCACACGGACTTCCCGCGCCCGTATTTCTTTATTGACCCTGACCTTAGAAGACTGAGATCTTTCTTTACCGCGTATTGGCATTTACCTCCATTTATGACACTTTTCGTGTTGAATTTTCGTCAACAACCTGTTTGATATAGACATCAATGGGAATGACGGTGCGCTGCCCCTTTCTGTCTCGAACGGAAACGGTTTTTTCCTGCGCTTCCTTATCACCAACAATCAACATGTAGGGTATTTTCATCAACTGCGCCTCGCGAATCTTGAGCCCCATTTTTTCATTTCTCTGATCCACTTCGCAACGGAGCCCCACGTCTCGAAGTTGTGCGTAAATTTCATCGGCATAGTCTTTCTGACGCTCCGTAATCGGAATAATCTTTGTTTGAACAGGTGATAACCAAAGCGGAAAAGCCCCGGCATAATGTTCAATCAAGACACCGAAAAACCGTTCAATCGAGCCCAGAAGCGCTCGGTGGATCATGATGGGCTGATGCTCTTTCCCGTCTTCTCCACGATACGTCATTCCGAATCTTTCAGGAAGATTAAAATCGACTTGAATCGTCGTACATTGCCACGAACGACCCAGGGCATCTTTTATTTTCATATCAATCTTGGGCCCATAAAAAACCCCTTCCCCCGGGTCAATCTCAAAAGGAAGTCCCTTTTCCTTGAGCGCCTGTTCCAGAGCGCCTGTGGCCTCGTCCCATCTTACCAGATCGCCGACATATTTTTCCGGACGCGTAGAAAGATAAATTTCGTAATCCTGAAAGCCAAATGTCCCCAGAACATGCGTTGTAAAGTCTAACACTTTTAAGATTTCTGATTTGATTTGATCCGGACGGCAGAAAAGGTGGGCATCATCCTGCGTAAATCCCCGGACTCGCATCAGACCGTGCAAGACACCGGAACGCTCATAACGGTAGACGGTGCCCAATTCGGCCCAGCGGAAAGGCAGGTCCCGATAACTGCGGAGCTGCGATTTATAGATCAGAATATGAAACGGGCAGTTCATGGGTTTTAATTCGTAGGGCACCTCATCCACTTCCATGGGACTGAACATATTTTCTTTGTAGAAATCAAGATGGCCACTCTGTTTCCAAAGATCCAGTTTTGCCGCATGCGGGGTAAAAACGAGCTCGTAATCCGCTTTCAGGTGGGCATCCCGCCAAAAATCTTCAATGATCTTTCGAATCATGGCGCCTTTCGGGTGCCAAAGAATCAGGCCCGGGCCAATTTTATCTGAAACAGAAAAAAGGTCGAGGGCCTTTCCAATTTTTCGATGGTCCCGTTTTTTAATTTCTTCGAGCCGGGCAAGGTACGCATCCAGATCTTCTCTTTTTGAAAAGGAAGTCCCGTAAATCCTTTGCAGCATTTTATTTTTTTCACTGCCGCGCCAGTAGGCTCCTCCCGTCGAAAGTAGTTTCATCGCCTTGATATATCCCGTCGAAGGCACATGCGGCCCCCGGCAGAGATCAATAAAGTCACCTTGTTGGTAGGCTGAAATAGTGCCTTCGGTGATTTCCTCAATTAGTGTTACCTTGTAAGGCTCTTGCCGCTCTTTAAAAAGAAGAACCGCTTCTTCTTGTGAAAGTTCGATGCGTTTTATCGGAAGATTCTGCTTGATAATTTTCTTGACTCTTTTTTCTATCTCCCTCAAGTCCTCCGGCGTAAAAGGTCGTTCGAAATCAAAATCATAATAAAAGCCGTCTTTAATCGGGGGTCCGATGGTTACTTTGGCAGAGGGAAAAAGTTCCTTCACTGCCTGCGCCAAAATGTGCGCGGAACTGTGTCGATAAATCTCTTCCCCTTCAAGGCTGTCAAAGGTCAAAAAAGTGATCTCGGCATCTTCTTCAGCAACAGCATTTAAATCTTTCGGAGTGTCGTTCACACAGACGCCAATCACATCCTTTTTTCTTTCTGCCATCTTCGCAACAGCCAGAAAAGAGGTCCCCTCAGGAACACGCTTTTCATCTTGTCCATTCAAACGAAGCGTGAGTTCTTTCTTCAAGACGAACCTAAAATAGGATGAGAGACAGGGGAATCAAGAAGTATATTCCAAAGAGAGATATTATGTATCAAGACAATGCGTGCGCTGATCACATACTTCCAAGACAATATTGATGGTAGGCACGGGCGGTTTCGAACCGCCGACCTCTTGCGTGTCAAGCAAGCGCTCTCCCCCTGAGCTACGCGCCTAATTGGGGGCCAAAGGTTTTTCATCCTATTCAAATAGATATTTCTTGTCAAGAAAAAAGGAGGCCGCAAAAATACAACAACTTCCCTCTTAAAACAGTTTAAAACTGGATTTTTATCCCTTGTGAAAGACCTTCTCGTTTTGAGAAACCGGAGGCCACTTCCAGGACATAAAGCGCATTTTGTTTTTTTGGACCATAAAGCGGGCAGGGATCTGCCTGGCAGGGGGGCGTTTTTTCTGAAATATAAATAATTTTTTTTGTCTTGCTCAACCAGATAATATCAATCGGGAATTTACAGTTTTTCATCCAGAACTGATAGGGCTTTGCCTTCTGAAAGACAAACAACATGCCGCCCCCCTCCGGTAAATGCTCCCGGAACATCAGACCCTGTTCCCTCTTTTCGGGGGTATCAACCACCTCCGCGTGAATCGTTGTTCCACTGGGAAATTGAATTGGCTGTCCATTGACATTTGTACAAGAATAAAAAAAGAACCCCATAAAAAAGAAACAAAAGAAGCGTCGCATGGTCAACATAATATTGAATGGTCAGAGAAGGTGTCAATTTCCTTTTTTCTGATCAAATGGTCGTAAACCCACTATATTCAAAATAAAAATACCTTTCGAATGTTTTTCCATTCTTCAAGCAGCAGAGAAGAAGACCACCTGACTTTCTTGACCTTTCGATCAGAAAAACTCGAAATGATAAATCCGGGATCATTTTTCTTCATGGGTTCTTTCATCTCAACCACAATGGCTCCTTCCTGGTCTGTCCGATAGACTCTTGATCCCGATTCAGCATAGAGATCGAGAACACTTGCATGTGGGTGGTGGTGGCGATTCTGCCGACCGACAGAAATAATCGCAATTTCAGGAGAAACGGACGTAACGAACGGCCTGCCGGAAGCACTTTGGCTGCCATGATGAGGGACTTTGAGAATCGAACTCTTCAAATGATCAGAACGACTCAAAAGGATTTTCTCTCCGGCTTTTTCAAGATCTCCAGAAAATAGAAATGAGACGACGGATCCTTTCTCCCCGCTGCAAGTCATTTTGATCACGATGGATTGATCATTCATTTCCTTAAATTTCAGGTTTTTATCCTGTGTCGGATGTAAGAACTGAAGCCCACAGGGATGGATTTCCACAGACGAACTCTCCCGCGTAATCGTCTTGATAGGAATATGTTTCTTGTTTAGAGATTCGGTCAAGGTTCGA
Source organism: Nitrospiria bacterium (assembly GCA_046756725.1). Taxonomy (GTDB): domain Bacteria; phylum Nitrospirota; class Nitrospiria; order SBBL01; family JAADHI01; genus JBHHWW01. Next base: position 11,524 of record JBHHWW010000004.1, read on the forward strand.
TATGTCTGCGTGTCGATATCCTTCCCGTTGATCCATGCTTCTCCGATCTCGAAATTTCGAACCAGGTAGGGAAATCCGCCAATGTGATCCGCCTGAGGATGAGAGCCCACCAGGTAATCAATTTTCCGGATTCTCGCCTCCCAGAGCGAGGGCGCCACGGAAAACATCCCTGCACGCCGGTCTCCGCCATCAATCAACATGGTTTCTCCGTGAGGGAATTCAACTAATACTGCATCCCCTTGCCCCACATCCATAAAAGTCACCCGGGGCCTGTCAGGAAAGACTCGAAACCCTCCCCACCCAAGAAAGGTCAGAAAGAAGACGGCGTTCACGGCAAGCAACCAACGGAACGATTTCTTTTTCACGATCACAAAAAAGAAGCAGGCATAAAACAGAAAAACAAGCAGAAAATGCGGCGATGAGAAGTGAAACCCCGCTCCCGGAAACGCCGAAAAAAAGCGTGTCGCATCTAAATAGAAAGACCAGAGATGTTGATTCACACCTGAAAGAAAAAATCCTTTCTCCATAAATAGCGAACCAATGGCAGAGAAAAGGCCCAGGGGAATCATCACCCATCCGGCCAGAGGAAGCAGAACCATATTCGCCACCGGACCCACCCAGGAAAATTGATGAAAGTAGTAGAGGGAGAGCGGGGCCGTTCCTAGGGTCGCCCCCATCGTTGAAATAAACATAAGTCGGGGCCCATCAATAAAAACCCGCCGTGCAAAAGGAACTTCTTTCTCCAAAAAATATTTAGGCCCTATCTCAGCCCACCACTCAACCAAAAGAATGATCGAAAGTACGGCAAGGAAGGAAAACTGAAAAGAAATCTCAAAGAGCGCACGCGGATTAAAAATAAGGATAATCAAGGCGGCAAGCGAAAGGCTGCATTGCGCATCCCTTTGCCGACTGAACCAGATGGATGCAAGGTACACCAGAATCATGGTCAAGGCGCGAAGCGTACCGATCCTGCCGCCTGAAAAAAAGGTGTAAAAAGTGACGCCGAATGCCGTAATAAGCGCTGCCAACTGTGAGGCAATCTTCCAAAGTGAAAGCCTGAGAAGAAGCCTTGCAGGTAGACAAAGAAGCAAGGATCGGCTCAATCCGAACAATAGAAGCGAGATAAAGGCAAGATGCGTCCCTGAAACAGCCAGAAGATGGGCTGTTCCCGACCGTGAAAAAACATCCCGCACTTCATCTGAGAGATAACCTGTTTCTCCAATGATGATGGCCATCAGAAGGCCTACAGCCGGCCCTTCCATGGAAGATAAAATCCTCAACCGGACTGTATCTCGCCACCGGTAGATTCTTTTTAAAAGTGGGATGCCTCCTTCTCCTACTTTATGAATCTGGTCAAAATGAGGAAGAGAGGCAAAGCCGCTCCATCCCGTCCTTTCACGATAATCGCCAAATTGGAACGCCCCCTGATTTTGAAACTGCCCGGATGAACGAAGACGAATCATCATCTCCAGGCGATCTCCATATTCAAAGGGAACTTCTCTATTGTAAATATTCAGTTGAAAACGACCATTTACAGAAGAGGCGCTGGATGCAAGAAAAAGTTTAATGCCCTCCATTTGAAGGGAAACATGATTTGGGCTGTGGCGAATGGGGGCGCTTACCTCTGCAAGCAAATGGATGGGGCCCTGATTGCGATATCTGCTTAAATCTTCTTGAGAAAAAGGCGTTGAAACCACCTGGTAAACCAGAAAACCGGCCAATCCGACCCAATATACCCCGGACGGCAGGAGACGGCCTTGAAAAATAAAAACATCGACGAAAAGAAATGATAGAAGAAGGACTGAAAGACACAAGGGAAAGTAAAAAAAGACATTACTCAGGAAAAGACCCGTCAATAAGGCCAGAGTGACCGTGACAAGGGGTCTTTCCCCCATTTACAAAGTTCCTACTTTTGCATAAAGGCGGAGACAATCATGGCAATGACCAGTCCGAACAAGGCCAGGACGACGCAACCACAGCCCCACCTGTTGGCCCCGAGCGCATCCTCCTGGAGTTTTGCTTTTTTGCCTTTTTTCATTCTTTCCGATCAGAAGGGGGGAAGAGGCTTTTTACTCTTATGCGACATCTCTTGGCGTTTCACCTAAGAAAACTTCAATGACTTTCTCGCGGCGATGTCGAATAAGGGTTATTTTCGCTTTTCCACCTGGGGATATTTTGGAAATTTCTTGTTGAAGTGCACGGGAGTCCGGAATCTTTTTATCATTCAGGACAACAATGACATCACCTTCCATCAGGCCGGCCTTGTCAGCAGGGCTCCCGAACTGAACCCGCATGATCAACGCACCCGCTTTGACACGAAGACCAAAGCGGATCGACAAATTCGGATTGATATCCTGAATCACAATGCCCAACCAACCTGCAGAAACAGTTTGAAATAAAACAAACCCCATAAAAAGGAACGGCAACGCTTTCTTCATCCCACCCTCATAACCGGTTAGCGGCGCCGATTATTTCAAACAGCCTCAGGGATGTCAAGGTGTTTAAAATCCAGTGACATCGTAAAAAAAACCTTATGAAAGACGGTCATTTGCTTATTTTCAATCTGTAAGAATATCTTAATAATGGTTCTGTATAATGCTTGCGATGTCAATACAGAAGATGAAATGGAAAACCCTTCACCTAATACTTTTTTAATGGGTTGAAAGGACCTGATTCCTTGAGCATTGATAAACTTGGAAAGATGCTCCTCAAGTCGAATTTACTTTCTGAAATGCAGGTTCAGAAAGCCTTGTTTGTTCAGAAAAGGGAAGGCGGTAAACTCGGGTCTATTCTCATCCGAATGGGGCATATTCACGAATTTGAACTCCTCACTTTCCTGGGACGCCAATACGGCGTTCCAGCCGTTGACGTCAGAAATATTAGAATCGATCCAGGTGTCCTGAAACTGATCCCCCCGGCATTCGCAATAAAACATCAAGTCGTTCCCATCAAACACTATGGTCAGACCCTCAGCCTGGCCATGATTGATCCCGGCAATACCGATGTCATTAACAATCTTCAGTCGATGACGGGATACAGCATCGAACCGATTATTTCAACAGAATCAGCCATCGTGGAAGAAATTCATCACTACTACCCACAAAAAGGTTCTCTTCTTCCAAAAAAAGAGGTTCTAGACCTAATGGGGACAAAAAGAGATTCTTCCACTGGAAATGAAGATCCCCCCTACACCCCTGCAGAAAATTCAGTCAAAAAACGAACTCCAAATGACGCAGATATCTTTCACCATGCTGACCTCATGGAAAAAATACTTAACCGCAGCCAAGATCAAACCAATAAAACCAGGAAGACACGGCGCTTATTTTTTGCTTTCATCACCGCTTTGACAATGTCCATCGTAATATTTTTGATTCCGGCAGCGTGGGATACCTGGAAAAAATCATCCGAAACGGACCAGTTTCGTGAAATGGCGAAAACGGAACGGAAGCGCGCCGAAGCGCAACGACAAATTGCCGCTTCCCAGAAAAAAAAGGCCGCGCTGGTACAGAAAATGTTAGAGGCAGAACAAAAACGGACAGAAATGCAAACGCAGATTGTCGCTGAAGCGGCTGAAGAAGCGACGAAGGCAAGAGCAACGGCAGAACTTGAAAAAAAAGAAGCTGCACGTCAAACCCGGCTTTCAATTGCCAGCAGGCTGTCCATGGCTGCACTCCATCATTTGGAAAAAGATCCTGAGAAAAGTATTTTACTGGCTTTGGAGTCGATTTCCGCAACCTATCCGATCGATAAAAAGGTCGCCCCTCAGGTGGAAGAAACACTCCGCCTCGCACTTCAGCGTTCCCGTATTCGTGCCACGCTTTCAGGACATCAGGATGCCGTCATGGATGTGGCTTTCAGTCCTGATGGGAAGAAACTCGCCACGGCAAGCAGTGACCACACTGTCCGGATTTGGGACACAAGAACATGGAAAACGGTCACGGCCCTCTCAGGACATCAAGATTGGGTCTTAGCGATCTCTTTCAGTCCCGATGGTAGACATCTTGCCACTGCGGGCAATGATCGGACGGTGAAAATATGGGACCTTGCAACAGGGAAGTCCTTACTGACACTGAACGGACATGGCGATGCCATTGGTGGAATCGCCTTCAGTTCCAATGGCAGACAACTTGCCACAGCCAGCAATGATCGGACGGTGAAAATATGGGACGCATCCACTGGAAAAGAAATGCTTGTTCTGTCAGGGCATCAGGCCTGGATACTCAGCCTTGCTTTCAGTCCCGATGGCAGACGGCTTGCCACGGCCAGCAGTGACCGAACGGCAAAAATTTGGGACACGGAAACTGGCAAGGCATTACGCACACTTTCCGGACATGATGATTCCATCGAAGCAGTCCTCTTCAGCCCGGACGGCAGGCATCTCATCACCGCCAGTCGGGATCGAACAGCAAAGATCTGGGATATAAAAACCGGCAAGGAATTATTGACCCTTTCAGGACATCATGCCTGGGTTGAAGCCGTCGCCATCACTCCGGATGGAAAGCAAATCGCCACCGCCAGTAGAGATCAAACAGCAAAGGTGTGGGATGCCGAAACGGGGAAAGAACGCTATACGCTGAGAGGCCACACAGACTCTATCCTGGGACTTTCATTTGATCTCGAAGGAAAATACCTCGCCACGGCCAGCAGAGACCGGACCACCAAAATCTGGAACGCAGAAATAGAAAACGAATATCTTACGCTCACGGGACATCACGACATGGTTCATGGGATTGCTTTCAGCCCGGACGGGCAAAGCATTGCGACATCGGGCAGCGACCATTCCGTAAAAATTTGGCATACCGAAACCGGAAAAGAACGCATGTCTCTCACGGGTCACCTTGCTTCGGTCCTCGACGTTTCCTACAGCAAAAACGGCAGAAGAATTGCCACCGCCAGCAGCGACAAGACCGCAAAGGTCTGGGATGCGCGTATCGGAGAGATCATCCTGAACCTTAAAGGGCACACCGCATCCGTGACAGGGATTGCTTTCAGTCCTGACGGAAAACGCATTGCGACTTCCAGCCGCGACCGAACCATAAAAATATGGGATGCCGGAACAGGCAAAGAACACACAACCCTCAAAGACCATGCGGCTTCCATATTGGGCCTCGCTTTCAGCCCGGATGGGTCACAGCTCGCCACCGCAGGCAGTGATCGGACGGCAAAAATATGGAATCTGGAGACAGGGGAAATACGACAAAGTTTTTCAGGCCACCAAGATTGGGTACGTCACGTCTTTTTCAGTCCTGACGGGAAGCGCATCGCAACCGCCAGTCGGGATGGGTCTGCAAAGATTTGGAATGCCGCCACCGGGGAAGCGCTGCTCACCCTGACCGGTCATAACGACTGGGTCCAGGATCTTGCCTTTAGCCCTGATGGTCACTGGATTGCGACAGCAAGCATCGATAAAACAACAAAAATATGGGATGCAATGACCGGCAAAGAACGCCTCACCCTGACCGGCCATCAGGACTGGGTCGAAGGCGTCACTTTCAGTCCGGATGGAAGTCAGATCGCTACGTCAAGCATTGATGGAACGGCCCGGATCTACCTTCTTGAGATTGAAGCGTTGACAGCATTTGCAAAAACACGCACAACCCGCTCCCTCAATTCACAAGAATGCCGGAAACACCTTCTCCGGGGAAAATGTCCACCACATGCTTAGGAAAATCTCTTATTTTCACGCCTTGGGATGACGCGAAAATACAGCACTTTAGACCCGGAGGAGCGCTTATCTAATTGCCTTTAAAACATCACCCCTTTTAAAACCGGATCCTTCGGAGATCGTTCCTTCCGAGATCTTATTATTTTGATGGCTTGTCAAGGTAATCGCACCCACCCTTTTTTCTCTCCTGCCCAAGGACCGCCCGGTATCCGGATCAATCAAAGCTTTTCCGGGTCGGTATACCCCCAAGCGTGTACCAGAACCCAGTTTGGATCGTGTCCCGGCCTTAAAAATAACCACATCTCCATCCACAAGGAGCACCCTCGTCTGAAAGGGTCTTTGGCTCAGTTCCAAAATCATGCTTTCCACCGCCTTGGACATCGCATCCCGGAGCGCCCCTTGCCGGAGACTTGTGTCTGCCGAAGATTTATCCCCCAACCCCAAGACTTTCCGCGTTTTTTTTCGGTATTCTCCCAAACCTGATTTGGCAACCAGGGTCCTTCCGCTGGCCGTATCAACCAGGGCATAATCCACCCCCACTCTGGCCACCTGTGTCTTGGTAGTGGTCAACAACAAATTGCTGCCCTCTGCTAGCTCAGAATAGGATGTAATTGCGCCTGAAAATCTGAAGTCAATGGAATCCATTCCTTCTGCAGCATCTTTCTTTCCTGTCTTGACGACGCCTGTTTGCTGAAGCTCGATCATTTTATCATGCTGCTTTAATTCGTCTGCTGACAGCATGATCGGCTCCAGTCCTGCTTGCTTCAGTTGTGTTCTTAAAATATCGGTTGCGGCTCGACCGATCCCCAAAACCCTCGATGGTGTTTTGTTCGCCAAAGTGATAATACCGATGGTATATTGGGGTCCCGTATATTCCGCCCCGGCTTCTTCAAGCTTTTCGGTCTGACCCGTGAGGGAAACATCCTTCTTGACAACACCCCCCGTCTGAGTACACCCGAAAGACAAAAGCGAGGCGGTTAAAAAAATTGGGATATATCTGTCGATTTTTTTTATATTAATTTTTATATCCATTGGTGGTTTTCCTCCTCCTTTTATTAGAAAGTGCTGAAAACTACTTAACCGTCACTGGACTTTCGACAGGACCAATCAACATCCCTGAAAAGAGCCTCCTGAACGCAAAGTTCATTTCTTTTTGCAAGCGGGTGTCCATAATACCGTCAATCAGCTTGCCGCCAAGACCAATGGCCAGCCCCTCCATCATATTCCTTGCTCCATAAGAACGACTCCCCATGTCGATCCATTTCCCCAATCCGGGCATTTCAGCCATCGGATCAGGAGAGGATGGAAGAGGTCCCATGTTGCCTGCTTCATTCAGGTCAGCGCCTGCGGCCAAGGCATCACCCACGCCGCCAGTGGTTTCAGCCCGCGTCACAGCAACCCCTTTCCCCCAGACGATTGCTCCCGTCTTTGTGTCCACCAGCTTCCATCCCATCTGCACTTTATAGGTATTGACGATACCAAGCGTGACTTCATCAAAGTTTAAAAGATATCCGTAAAAAACGCCGTCCACACCCAGCGTTTCTCCCAGTTTTTTAGGGCTTGTCAGCTCCAATTGCTTCCCCAAAGTAATGCCCATCTGCAAATTCAGAATCTGGGTCGTCTCCTCAATCGGCTGCACTTCATAATGGAATTTCTGAATTCTTTCATAGAAGGCTTTCCTGACTTTTATCGGCCCATTCACATCATCTGAATTGTTCAGCATGGGCAAAATAGCAACTGATCTGATCGGGTTGTTGGGATTGACAGGAATCCTTGAATGACGTTGCAAACCCGAACATCCGTTTGCAAAAAAAGAAACCAGAAACAATGAAACTAAAAGAAAACCATCTATCTTCACTAGACAATCCCCTTCAAATCTGAAGAATCAAATAAATACAGCATCACTGATTTATTTTATTTCGAATCTGCGTCACCAGTTTTTCTGCTACTTTTTTGGAAGCCCGCTCAATGGCCTGCGATCCGCCAGTGACTTCAGAAATATGCCTGGAAACCCCATGACCTCTTCCTGCACCGAGAACGAGTCCGTCATGCACTCGAAATGCCGTCACAGTCATATCGGCCAAATAAGATCCTACATTGCCGCCGCTGTTTCTTGTGCCTGACTTGGCAATCACCTTGCCCTTCACAACCACATCCGCTCCGACATTCTTGCCTAATTCAATCGCCGCATCTTTTGTTAAATCCGCAATTTTATACGCCTTGGAGACCTTTATTTTGTCAGACACCTGTGAGATATCAATGACATTAAACCCTTCGTTGATAAATTCTTCTTTCAGGACAGTCTCTGCGACGGAAAGATCAAACTCCTTTGCCAGAAAATCGACTTCGTGTCCGTAAATATCCCACCAGAAAATAAAAACCTCCTGGCCGATATTTTTTTCTGCGATCATGAACATCACACTGGGTGTTTCTTCTGATAAGGTTGTCTTCGGAACAAAAAAAAGTGAAGCGACAAGGAAACAACCAAACAAAATCGGCAAATGTCGATTAGACCTTCTCATTTTATTTCCTCCTGATAGGACTTATCCCTGCTAAAATGCACGACAAGAAAGCGGGCAGCTCCATCACGTATCTATTTAGGAACAACGATGCCCGTTAGGTCAAATTTGCGTCGAATTTGTAAAGAAGAACATTCTTCGATTGACATAGAGACAAACTTTATCTAAATTGTACGGGCTTTTTAAAGATCGAGATACTATGAATAAATATTTAAAAACATTCCTTTATGTAGTCGTAATGGCAGTCGCCGGGTATTATATTTTTCAGATGGTGGTTGTTATCTCCCCCGCCAGCGACATATTTGCTCCTAAATAGCTCGCCAGCGATCCAGCCCATCGAAAAAATCCGTGGAACACTTCCAGAGAGAAGATCAGTCTTCTTCTACTTCTCCCTGAAGACGCTTGATTTCTTTTTTTATTTCAACTTCTGCCAAGCTTGGAATGACCTCCCAAACGACTTTCTCAATCGTCGCGTTCATCGTTTCTTTCGAAAGTGTCGATCTAATCAAATCAGGTAGGACTTCCCAAGTAATGCGTTCAACCGACTCCCGGACACTTTGCTTGACCGCTTCATCGAGCATCGCTTGCTCAAGCGGCTCTTTTTCTTTCTCAACCTCTAATGGAAAACTTGGCGCGGATGTCGCTTCAACATCGGGAGATTCAGGTTCAGTCGTTTTTTCGTCAGAAATTTCATCAAGAGGGCTTTCTTCCAACGGCTGGGAAGAGTCAAAATCCTGCTGAATATCATGATCCACGGGAGATATTTTCTCTTCCGCAGCTATTTCAGAATTTTCAGGGGCATCGGCTTCAAATATAAATGACTTAGGAGATTCATCCGCTTCCTCTGTTTCAATGCCCATTTCTGTTTCTGCTTCAAATTCCGAGTCCTGTTCCGGGATTTGAATGCCTTCCATCCTTCCGGTGTCTTCTTCCAATAATGAGGAAGGAGGGGTAGATTCCTTTTGAATTTCGGGCTCTTCAGGAAGGCTGTCAAAAAAAGAAGCTGAGACAAGCGTCTCTTCAGCCGCGAGGTCATCCACCTCATCCACTTGAGAAAATCCGGTTTCCGTTTCACCCGTTTCAGTAAATTTGGAGGCAGAAAACCCTTCAGGAGGTTCTTCCTCTTCGTTCCTGCTTTCAGCGTGGTGCGCCTCTAAATCTTCCGATGGCTCAATGGGCTTATCGGTAAAAGAAGGTGCCGCAACTACAGACTCAATTTCTTCTTCATCCTCGGAAACTGTAGCAACATCTGTGTTTTGACTCCCATCCAAAGGGATTTCTTCCGGCAGCTCTTCTAAGGTAAACATCTCTTCCGACTCTTCTCCAGGCAAGTCTGGAATAATATTTTCTTCTGCGCCAAGGTCTTTTTCCGATTCATTTCTTTCACCCTCCGGGGAAGCCCAACCGAGAAGTTCTTCAATTTTTAAAGACTCTTCCGTCTCAGAAAAATGTTCGGGAAGGGAAGACGCTTCCTGTGCTTCAGGATCTTCTTCTCTCTTCTCTGGAGGCGCCATCATCCTGCCGACTTCACTCGCAAGTTGCTCTGCATCAATGGGTTTTTTCAAAATCAGGTAAACCCCTTGAGACTTCAGTTCCCCGGCATCGTAGATTTCAGTAGAATTCACGAGCACAATGACCGGAATCTCCTTCAGAGATTCTTTTTGTTTTACTTTTTGATGAAACTGCCGGAAGCTCAATCCTTCGAGATTAAAATCGGCAAGAATGATATCAGGCGGCCACTTCAAGGCAAGGTCGAGCGCAGAAAGACCATTGTCCGCTGAAATCACTTCCATCCCTTCTCTATGAAGCGTCAATTCCACGAGCTTTTGAACAGCAAGATTTTCGTCAGCCAACAACACACGAAAGGGCATTTCAAGCACCTCAACAAGGTTTAATAAGACACATCCCTATGTAATAAAAGGGAAATAGTTATCATGCCGTCTGTTTTTTGTCAAGGAAGAGACCTCTCTTTCGAGTGCTTGACGTCACTCTTTTTAAAAGGCCTTCTCCCTCGGAACAGAGGCATCTCGGGGTATGAATATTGAGCGATTCCAGACAAATCTAAGCGATGACTGACAGACACGCAACCAGGCGATCAATTTCCGGTGTTTGATGCTGTTCAGTCACACAAACGAGCAAGTGATCCTTCCATTGTCGGTCATATTCTCCCAAATCAAGTCCACCAAAAATACCGGCACGAAGAAGACGCTTCAAAACACGTGATAAGGAAATGGGGGTTTTGATCACAAATTCCTTAAAAAAAGGACCTCCAAAGGGCGCCGTCATTCCCGGAATCTCCGTGATTTTCTGGTAAGCGTCATGGGATTTCTTAAGACACAAACGAGATACCTCCTCAAGACCGACTTTCCCGAGAGAGGCAAGATAGATCGTGTTTGCCAGGGCACAAAGCGCCTGGTTGGTGCAGATATTGGATGTCGCCCGTTCACGACGGATATGCTGCTCACGTGTCTGCAAGGTCAGGCAATATCCTTTTTTCCCGGATGTATCAGACGTCGCACCCACAATCCTGCCCGGCATTTGGCGGTTCATCTGAGGTCTCGTTGCAAAGAATCCAGCATAAGGACCTCCGAAACTGATTGGATTCCCCATGGGCTGTCCTTCTCCAACGGCAATATCCGCATGGTATTCACCCGGCGTCCTTAAAATCCCGAGAGAGATGGGATCAACCGACATCACAAGCAGGCCGCCCTTTTTGTGAATCATCGTTTCAACCGCTTCGACTTCTTCCAACTGTCCAAAAAAATTCGGATGCTGAATCAAAACAGCGGCCACTTCATTGTCTATTGCATCTTCTAATTCTGCCAGAGAAAGTCTTCCCTCATCCACCTCGATTTCTTCCAACGCAGCGGACGGAAGACCGGAGAGATACGTCCTGACCACCTCCCTGGTATGGGGATGAACCGTGCCTGCAATCAACACCTTGTTCCGCTTCGTCACCCGCATCGCCATCAAGGCGGCTTCGGCCATTGCCGAAGCGCCGTCATAAAGCGACGCACCGGAAACCTCCATACCTGTCAGTTGGCAGATCATCGTCTGATATTCATAGATCGTCTGAAGAAGCCCCTGGCTCATTTCTGCCTGATAAGGCGTATAGGCGGTATAAAATTCAGAGCGACTGATCAAATGCCCCACCACACTTGGAATGAAATGATCGTAGCTCCCTCCCCCGAGAAAAGAAACCATCGTACTGAGATCCGTGTTCTTCCGACTGAGATTCAACATTTCCTTCTTTAAATCCATCTGAGGTAAAGGGGACGGAATGGACAACGGCCGACTGAGACGAAATTCAGAAGGAATGTTCAAAAGATCTTCGAAGGAAGAAACACCGATTTCCTTCAACATTTCTTTTTCTTCATCTACTGTCTTGGGAATATATTCCATGCGGTCCTCGAAAAATATCGTTATAAAAAATTGGTATCAAATCTCTGTTCAGTGCAATTTTTTTCTCTTATAAAAAGGTTTCCTTACGATGAGCGCCGGCGTCGTTTTTCCTCGGATGTCGATCAGAATTTCACTGCCTGTTTCACTGTAATGAACATCGACATATGCCATCCCGATCCCCTTCACAAGCGAAGGAGAATAGTTTCCCGAAGTCACGATGCCAATTTCCTTCTGATCAGAATAAATCAGATGCCCTTCACGAGGCACACCGCCGGCCATCAGTTTAAATCCAATGAGTTTTCTTCGAACCCCTTTTTCCCGTTGTAGAAGGAGTTTTTCTTTCGCAGGAAAATCTCGTCCATAGTCCACAAATCGATCCAGATCGGCTTCTACCGGAGAGGTTTTTTCATCCATTTCGTGTCCATACAAGGGATACCCCATCTCCAAACGAAGGGTATCACGCGCACCCAAACCGACCGGCTTGATCCCAACCGTCTTTCCTGCCTCCATCAAGGCCGCCCAAATGGCTTCTGTATGTTCCGCCTGCATCATCAATTCATATCCCTTTTCACCGGTATAACCCGTCCGGGCAATCAAGGTCTTCGATCCGAGAGCGGCAAGACATTCAATCTCGATAAATTTTCTCAGTGCAATTTCTTTCTTTCCAAAAGGAATAATCTGAAGGAGTATTTCCCATGATTTCGGTCCTTGTAAAGCAATCAACCCCGTTTCTTCAGTCTTGTCACTCAGGGCAACTTTTCCGGATGGAAGATGTTTGTTCAACCACTTAAAATCCTTGACACGATTTGCCGCATTGACAATCAACAAATAATGGTCTGTCCCTATTTTGTAGATATAGATATCATCGATAATCCCGCCCTCGTCATTGAGGAGCATCGAATATTGCGCCCCGCCCCGAGAGAGCCGATGAACAGGACCAGGGGTCATCTTTTCTAAATACGCCTCAGATCCTTTCCCGGAAAGCTCAAATCGCCCCATATGGCTCACATCAAAAAGACCGGCAGCATTTCGGACAGCACGGTGTTCATCCGTCACACCGGAATAAGAAAGTGGCATTTGCCACCCCGAAAAAGAGATTAATTTCGCGCCATATTCCAAGTGCGCTTTATAAAGTGGCGTTCGTTTCATATCTGCTTCCCAAATATAAAAGTTCTGCGAACGGGAAAAAAATCAGCCCAACCCCAAATAGGCCGACTGGACATCTTTGTTTTTCAACAAAGTTTCCGTTTCTCCCTCAAAAGTGATCTGACCGGTTTCCAAGACATATGCACGATCAGCCAGCGACAGAGCAGCGTGGGCATTTTGCTCGACGAGGAGGATTGTCTTTCCCTGCTGTTGAATTCGCTGTATCATCTCAAATATCTTCTCGACCATCAAGGGTGCAAGTCCCAGAGAAGGTTCATCCAGAAGAAGGAGCTTCGGACGAGACATCAACGCGCGACCAATTGCCAGCATCTGTTGTTCTCCTCCGCTTAGCGTTCCTCCCTTTTGAAACATCCTTTCCTTCAGCAAGGGAAACAACGAAAAAACGCCTGCAAGATCTTTTTTTTTCGTTTGAGCATCGGTCTGGAGGTAGGCACCCATCTCAAGGTTCTCAATGACGGATAACCGTGGAAAAATATGACGCCCTTCAGGAACATGACAAATCCCCAGTTCAACAATCTGGTGCGGCAAGAGCCCTGACACTTCTTCTCCACAGAAAGTCATGATCCCCGAGTGGCGCGAGAGCATCCCCGAAATCACCATAAGCGTGGTTGTTTTCCCTGCCCCGTTTGCACCGATCATGGCCACAACTTCTCCCGCATTGACCTCAAGAGAAATGTCTCTCAGGACATTGACCAAGCCATAACCTGCATGGAGATTTCTGATAGAAAGCATCTTCTTTCTGTCCGGCTGTCGGAGAAAGACAATATCAATACTTACGAAAATTCACGTACTCGATAGCTTATTTTTTAAATATTTACCTTTATTTTATTGAAGACACTGATGCAATTTTTAATATGGCGTTCTGATTTAAGTTCATTAAAAAGCGGAAATATCCTATGGATTTCCGCCGAGATAAGCCTCAATCACCCTGGGGTCTGTTTGAACCGCCTCTGCGCTTCCTTCTGAAATTTTGATTCCATGGTCAAGAACGACAATGTGATCCGAAATGCCCATGACCATCTGCATATTGTGTTCAATCATGAATGGCGTCACCCCTTGATTCCGAATTTTTCCAATCAAATCCATCAATTCACCGGTCTCTTGGGGATTCATTCCAGCCGCCGGTTCATCCAGAAGAAGCAGTGCTGGTTCCGACGCCAGCGCCCTCGCAATTTCGAGACGTCGCTGATCTCCATACGACAGGTTCCGGGCAAGAAGGGTACGTTGAGCCGTCAAACCGACAAAATCAATCAGTTCCAACGCCGCCTTTCGAATTTCTAACGTACGCGCTCTAAAGCCGCCATTTCGTAACAGGGCGCCTACGAAATTTTTTGAAACAGGGAGAGCACTCTTGATATACCGGCCCGTAATCACATTTTCAAGGACCGTCATTTCAGAAAATAGCCGTATATTCTGAAATGTTCTAGCCATGCCTCGTCGTGAAATTTGATGTGGCTTGAGCCGTGAGATATCGTGCCTCCGGAATCGAACGTTCCCCGATGTGGGTCGGTTGATCCCACTGATACAATTAAAAAAGGTGGTCTTCCCTGCGCCATTTGGCCCGATGAGTGCAAAGACTTTCCCCTTTTCAATCGACAGATCGATCTTTTCGAGCGCCTTCAAACCATCAAAATACTTCGTCAGACCATTGATCTCCAAAAATTCGCTTTCAGCCATCACTATATCCCGAAAAGAGATGAGATTAACATAGGGTTACCAAAGGGTCAATCAGTTGCAAACAGACATAAAACGCGACGTCTGTATTTTTTCCCGTTCTTAAACGTAACTTCAACCCCGATGAGAGATTGACCCATCTCCTTCATAAGGGTTAACCTGCAGATAAAAAAATTAGACTCCACTTTATCTCTCAAGGAAAAGCAACATGCGGGTCACAGCCTTATTGTTTCTTGTATTTGGAATATTTCTTTTTTCAAGCAGAATTGGTTTTATCATCGATCCAACAAGCGTATTCTCTGGAACGATTGTTCCGACACCCCCCATTTCAGAACATTTTTCCGAAGAACCCACACCCATTTTAATTCGCATTATCAATCATGGACGAAAATCGCTCTACCTCCAAGGGGTTCAAGAGGGACAGGGACAAAGAAAGATAAAGCTCTTTTTCTACCACCGTGGAAAAGACCGTGGCTGGAAACCCTTCTTTCAAACACTGCCTTGCGACCTGCCAACCTGTAAAAATCTCCATGCATTGGACCAGACCTGTGGACAATCCGTTCCCTTTTCCATTCGTATTGGACCCGCCGGAAACTTCAACTCTGTCAAAGAATTCAAATGGGATGGTCTGCTCTACCAAAAAATTGAGACCATTCGAGAAAGAAAAAATAGGCGGTATTGCTATAAAGGATGGGTCCCTAAAAAAGGCGATATCCGGATCGAGCTCGAATTTTCTAAGTCACTTCAGAATCAAAGAGACAAAAGAGGAATGATCGGCGGGCGAATGCACACAGCCATTGAATTCAGCCTCCCGCCGGTAAAAACCGTCTATGAAATCGAAATTGGTGGATAGCAAGGGTCTTGTCAGATTCAATCTAAACCAGAACATTTCATAACAGACTGATTTTCACCTCACGCATCGCTTCCGACACTCGCTGTTTTTCTTCCAGAGTAAGAGAGACCTCGCATATTTCAAATAGAATCTGATTTTCTTTGCTGATATGGAGGCGCAGCAACTGAATCACCTCGTACCCTCGCGTTGTCACCTCTTTTAAGGAAGTTCTCCGCTCCATGCCACGCTCGAGCTGCAACTCACAAACATACACCTTCCAGGCATGGAAGACCCTGCGTATCGTCGTGTGTTCCCGAAGCATGACCTCAATCGGCCCCTGCTCCCGACCAATATATTGAGATAAAACCGGAAAAAGCGATTCCTCCTCTTTCTTAAAATGAAGTTCAAGACTCTTTTCGAGCCCGACAACCCATTCCTTCAACCGAACCTGTTCGAGCCCGGCCCGATCAGGCGCTGAATTCGGCGGAAGCGTCTGGAGATATTGAAGCGTCCGCTCAATCATCTCCAGACGTGCCAGCGTCACATGATGCTCTCCTTTAAGAACCTGTATCGGGTCACTGTACCCCCTTTTAGAGGGACTCGCATCTGGACGATATTCCATAGAACATGCCTTGAAAACAAAACGAAAAAGATTTCCGTCACGCTTAATTTACAAACGATGGACCAAAGAAACTGCAGCAAGTACGATCATTAAGCCAACAAGAAGGTTAATTCTGGCAATCCAGCGGACAGTTTTTTGGAGCGGATGGGGACGGGACAATGTTCGGCTCAACGCGATGGACTTCGGCCCAAGGACAAAGTCGTGAAGTACCGACAACGTCATCAAAATAAAAACGAGCGAAAGTTTAATCGAAAGTGGTCTTCCGTATTGGCTTAACGGGATACCATTTTGATACAGGCGAAACAAACCAGTCACAAGAAGCATCCCGATCAAAATCCAGGCACATCCCCGAAACCGCAAGCCAACGCGGCTGATCAGTTCTGTTCTCTGATTTTCCGGCAATCCAGACCTCAGGCAAGGAACCAGCACAATTGCGAAGAAAAGCATCCCACCAATCCAAAACATGGCGGCAATCAAATGCACCCACATCACGATCACTTGAGACACGCGTAGCCTCCACAAAATAAAACTGGGAAATAAACCCCCTGCTTCGCCTCCCTGCACGATGATTCATTTCACGCAGGGGAATCAAACCACCCCTTCCCCTCAGAAAATTACGGAAACTGGAGTTCAACCGTCGGAGGCACCAGATGATGGGGCTGAAGCCACGTCTCAAGCCGATAACTCATTTGAAGATCATGCAAGGGAATATGCACTTCGGAAGCATCAAATGTGTAATTGATCTCAGTTGACTCATGTGGCCTGATGGTCACCTCTTGTGCCTGGACCTCCATATGGGGATGCCATGCGAGGATGTAGTATGTTCCAGGGGGGATGCTCGAAATATCAAATCGCCCCGAAGAATCCGTCACCGTAAAATAAGGATTTCCAACAGCCATTCCCCAGGATTGCATATAATCATGCACCCCACACTGCGTTCTGAAAAGGTAATGGTCTTTTCTGAAAGAGACCTCCCTCTGAACACTCGCATTGGGCGGCATCGGCTTGTTAAACATGGCAAAAGTATAGTCATCTTTCAACGTATACGCCTGAATATCATGCGTCACCGGATCGACACTGGAAATCATAATCGGATGGTCGTTCCGGACAGGCGTCACAAAGGGCTTGATCTGGCAATTCTCCAACCAGATGATAGGGGTGAAACCAAAAGGCTTTCCCTTTTCAACACCCACGACGGAAATAATGACGTCTTTAAAACCCCCTTCATCAGACACTTGAAACTCTTTCAAAAGACGGTTCCCCTTGCCATCCGAGATATCGCGGCAAAACTCGATATTCGGAGAAAAGATGAGATGGTAAATTCGCGTCGGCGGGACAGGACCATTAAAAAAGGCTTGTCCCGTCAAGGATCCACCATCCCGGACGATCGCCTCTTCATAGCCCCAGACACTTGAAAGACTCAAGAACACCACAAAAAAAGAAACACCCAACGCAGACAAAAAACTTCTATTTACAACCATTTACTTGCTCCAATCTGAAAATCCATCACCATTTAACTTTCTTCGATCAATCCATGATAATCCGTTCTTCGCCTTCATGTAGTTTTGTATCTTCCGGTGTCGCCGTATCCGTCCGGAATTGTTTCTGTGATTCATATTCCGGGTTTTTCACCAAATCCGCATCAAAAACAAAATCAAATTTTGTCGTCTGGTTCGCCCTCACTGTCACCGTTTCCTCGTAAACTTTAAAATGAGGATGCCAGATATTCACGGTATAGGTTCCAGGAAGCAGACCATCAATTTTGTAAGTCCCATCCTTTTCCGACCTTGCATAATATGGATTTTCAACGACAAATCCCCAACTCTGCATGAATTCATGCATCCCGCAGATCATCTGGGAAATATGCTTATTCTTCTTGTAGTTCAGAACTCCGCCGCGCGTTTTATCAGAAACGGGCAGAGGCGTATTTAAAATGATATTGCCTCTTTCATTTTGGAAAACCTGAATATTATGGATCACCGGGTCTCGATTGAACATATTCATGCGTTGATGGTTGTGCAGGATGGCAACATTGGGATGATCGTGATGCATTTGTCCTTTTTCATCAATCGTAAACATTTCGTTGTCGGCCACATCTGAGGGGTGAAACATACAATCCACGGCAACAAAATCCGCGACAGTCGGTCGATAAGGTTTTCCTTTCTTTACATTATTCACGTAAATCACGGCTTCCCATAGACCTTTGTTCTTATCAATAATAAAATCTTGCAGACGGACATTTCCTTTTCCATCCGATATCTTCTTACAAAAGGGTCCAAATGGATACAGAACAAGCGCGAACATCCGCGCCTCCGGACGTTTCCCTTTGATTGTTACTCTGCCAGCAATCGCCCCGCCGTTTGTCACCTCGACTTCTTCATAAGCGAATATCGGCGAACCCATCATTGCAACCAATGCAATCACCATTAGCAAAACACTAACATAAAATCGATTTTTCACGTCCCATTCACCTCCATAAATAAATCGGGGCAGGGGATCTGAAACGCCCCTGCCCCGAGATGTTGTTGCTTGACTACATCTGCTTATTTATCAAGCATCGAAAGCGGTCCAGGCGCTTCTTCCAGACCTGAAATCACTTCCGGTGTTTCGGACTGCGGAACCTCCGCCGTTCGACTTCCCACACTGCCACCACTGTTCAGCGGCAGGATGGCCTGATTGCCAGCAGGAAGCACCTTGAAGTACCCCCACTGCCCCGCAGCTGCGTAGGGCAGACGATGGTTCTGCCAGAGATAAATCCCCGGCAACTTGGTCGGACCACCTGAAGAGACCACTTGAACATCCAGGTTTTCAGACGATCCGAACTCTTCGGAATGCATCTGGTCCGCG
Organism: Nitrospiria bacterium; assembly: GCA_046756725.1. Lineage (GTDB taxonomy): Bacteria > Nitrospirota > Nitrospiria > SBBL01 > JAADHI01 > JBHHWW01. The sequence goes on from JBHHWW010000004.1 coordinate 30,252, forward strand.
CCTTCCATGCCAGGGTCTAACCCCCAAGCGTGTCCCTCAAGAGCGAATATCTGATTCTGCTCGTTGAATGATCCGAAGACATGCATCCGGACCGGATCGCCGGCATGCGCGAGGATGGTCGGCGTGGCAGGATCTTTCTGACCTGCAACACAGGGCTGGAACATGGTCCCCAATTCACAACCATTTTCCTCACGATACAGCCAGGGCTCGATCCGGTAGTTCACACCGGCCAAACCAGCGATCTGCTGGATGTAGGGCATGAACGCCGTTCCGATGATGTTGTCTTCATCCTGGAAGTAGAGCGACACATCCCGGTAATCGGAACGTCCCGCCATTTTTGGATTACTCCGATCCAGAATCACATCCACCGCCCAGGCATTCTTCATCGATACATCTTCGCCCGTCACAGGATCACGATACTTCGCACCCCGTGGACCGACGATGATGCCGCCGTAAAGACCGTCCCGAACGCTGTTGATGAAGTTACCCCAATCCCACACATTAATCGCCATTTCGCCAAATTCCGGCGCGGCATAGAAGGTGTAGGTGCGGCTCTTGCCGGGGGCAACCGTCTGATCGCCTCGGTTGTTCCCCACATTCACACCCTGGGAATCATGCGGATCAAAGGCCAGTCCATCGGCACTGAAAGAAGCACGAAGACCCTTCAGATTGTTCCGGAGATTGACCTTAATACAATCCCCGACATTGACATGCAACGTCAAAGGATGCGGCTGATCGCCGGCGGCAACCTTGGCCATATCACCTTCGAGCATGAATATTTTACCCGTCGGGTTGGCAACCAGCAGTTTCCGGTCAAAATCCACCTCAATCGCATCCGGCGCATTGGCATTGAACTTCAAAGCATGGTCGGTGGCAACCACGTTGAAGCGCTTCACCGGTGCGTCTGAAGGACAAACACTCTTCGCCGATTTCGGAATTTCTTCATGTCCCGGAAGGACCTTCAGACTGTCCGTTTTTTTATCCAGAACACGGAAAATACCCCAGCTTCCCTCTGCAAGATGAGAAGGGCGGCCATCATAGAAGAGGTAGTCTCCTGCCATCTTCTGTGCGCTGCCTGCTGTGACGACGAAGTCATAGCGTTCTGCAATCCCGATATGATACGCGTTCTTAAACTCCGCATTTTTCGCGTAGCGTTCGGTTCGGAATGGATGTCCGGCCACATGCCAGGTGTGTGATTCATTCATCATCACATGCAGCATCCTGAAGACCACCGTGTCTCCCAGATAGGCATTAATCATCGGCGTCCCAGGATCTTTCCCGTGGGCCTTTGTCGAAAAGACCAGGGATGGATCAGGGTTGTTCTTCAGACGTTTCGCAATCGATTCCGCCTTGAAGAAGAAACCGCCCCCTGTGGTATGTGTTCCGCCATTGAGCATGGGAACCGCCACATAATCCAGATCATAAGGCATCTGGAAGAACAAAACCTGACCGGCATCAATTGCCGCCCTTTTGGTCTGTCCCGGAGGATTTCCTTCGGTGACGACCTGTGCCGTGTAGGGCACGGTGTCATTCAGGAACATGGCGATTTCACGGAAGCTCCCACTCTGGTTATACCCGATGGGTTCGTTGCTGTGAATGTCCATCACAGGCCCGCTCCGGGTGATTTCTCCGGTGACCGGGTCATGGTAAGTTGACCCCACCGGCTCGATGATCATCGCACCCACGGCGCCATGCGGCCAGGTAGTACCGCCCAGGGCATGGTCATGCCAGAAAACGGTCCCGACATCGGCATCCGCCCAGAGACGATACCGGACCCACTCTGTGGAGATGATCTCTCCCTTTTTGTGGGCATGCTTCAGCGGTTCGCTGAAGGTCAGGGTATCGACACCCGTTGCGGCATCATGTTCGATCTTACGGATCCAGCGGACTTCAGAGGTCTCGACCTGATGCATGCCAAGCATGATGTCGGCATTTTCATGGAAAGGCACGGCGCCTTTCCCCATCTTGAGCTTGACCTGAATGGCGCCCACTTCCGTATCTTCCGTCTGCAGAGCATTCATCGGTGCTGGAAGACCGCGTTTCTCTTCCTTGCCCAGCATCGTGAACGGACGCATCGACTGATCGTAGGAAAATCCAGTGATCACCCCATCCGAGGCCTGATTGTCAAACTGGATGAAGTGAGGGTGGATGTTGATCTTCGACATCTGGAAGTTGGTCGGGTTGTTGTCCACCCACTCGCTCTTCAAGATGACATCGAGGCAGTCATAGACATTCACCCGATAAACCAGCGGACGCGCCAGATCCGGATTGGCACGGACCTTGGCCACATCTTCATGCAGCACAAAAATCGTCCCGTCTGGATCGACGACTCGCTTCTGGTTCCCAATCGCATCGTTCATGGTAATCGGGGTTTGGATGAAGTGAATGGTGTACTGCTTCCGTCCCGCACCTTCAGGACAAAGAGACCAACGGCCCTGTTCACCCGGTCGGGCTGGAGAGGTTGTCTCTTCATTCGGAGCGCCCACACTACCAGGGTCGGTCGCTGGAATCCCCGTGTTCTTGTCCATATGAATGGGTTCCAGCCAGGGCGCGCCCCCATGATGGCGTGCAAAAGGAACCCGCTTTCCGAAATGCGGTTTGAAGTGCGGCCAAGCCAGCTTCCCTGTTTTTTTGTCAAACAGAATCGGCGGTCGCTTGCCGGGCATCGGGGAGGTGTACTTCGGATTCGCAAACTTACCCGTCGCTTCCTTTTCGCCCAGCGCCTTGAGCCCCTTCCAGGTCCAGTCCCAGACGCTGGCGTCATAGGCCAGAATCTGACCCTTCTCATCAGAGGTATGACCCGGCTCTCCGGCAGGCGGCAGCATCATCTTGACCCAATCCTTGATGGAAACATCTGGAATGGGCTTCGACCAGTCGGTCGTTTTCTTGGTGAGGTTCCACTTCTTGTCAAACCAGTCCATCGTCTTGCCGACCAGCTTGTCTGAGGTCACACCGGGCT
>JBHHWW010000005.1:0-32729 GCA_046756725.1 Nitrospiria bacterium
CGTTGAGCGCCAAAATTTATCAATGCGCATGGGAATGAGAAGATTCACCCGTTTAACAAATGCTTTCTCCAAGAAACTAGAGAATCATTTCTGTGCGCTGGCTTTATATTTCGTGCATTATAATTTTGTTCGGATTCACAAGACTCTTAAAGTTACTCCGGCTATGTCATCTGGAATAACAAATGAACTTTTGGAAATGGAAGATATCGTTGCTATCACGGATGAATATTTGAAAAACAAGAAATCAAACTGAGACACTACCCTCTTTTGAGGGGTATTGACAAGGAGAACGGAAGCAAATACAATCGAATATCTCACCGTTAGTAAGTAATCTAGTTTCATGTGAGATAAACACCTTTTTCTTATCAAAAAGGTACAGAGAGGGGGTAAAATGACCACAGCAAAAAAGGGGTTTTTATTTGCCCTGATGGTAGGCATGGTAGCCCTAACAGGTAGGGTTGCCTCGGCTCAGAATTTTGTTTTTGAGACCGAAACAGACATCATGGGGAGTCGTCTTTTAGGCTTTGATCCAACGGTGAACCTGATTCCTGCCGCAACAAATACCGACGCAAGTTCGGGTCCCTGTTTTACCTGTCCGAATTCAAACGCAGGTGGAACAACAGCCGGGGCTTTGACCAACAGTATGTTTGGGGAAATCAGGGACAATAATGACGCCGATCTCGGTGACAAGTCCTTCAACCCTGGAAGTCAGGATATGGATATTCCCAATGCTGCTGAATGTGGAAGTAATTGTAACGATGCAGGGGCCTTCACCTTCAATCTTCCCCTCCCCACTCAGAACTTCCTGAGTGCAGGAACCCCTGTTCCAACTACCGTTCCAGCGATTTCGGAAGCGGTTGGAAAAGCAGGTGTGAAGATGCAATTCAGCAATCTGTTTGAATTTAAAGCAGATGGAACCTCGACGTTCGCGCAGACTGTGAAACAAACCACATTTACAGGTGGAATGGGAACAGACGGCACTTCTGCAAATGAGATCCAAATTGTTGAATTTGAGGCCCACAGTGACAACCCGGCCGTTCCATTTTCTGGAAGCGGCGGCGGGGAAATCTTCTGGACACAGACCATTGAAGAAGGAGGTTTCTTTCTCGGACCTCTGAGTGGATCATTTGTCTATAATGATTCTCCGTTTTCTTCTGCCTCTGCCCCGACAGGTCAGGGTCAGACAAACGGCGATAAGGTCAACATTCCCTAAAGATCTTATCCAAACAAAGAAAAACTCTGGTTTTTCTTGAAAGGGGGGAGCGACACTCGTTGCTCCCCCCTTTTTTTCTGGGTGCGACAAGGAGATGATTTAAACAGCTAACATATAAAAATGAGTTAGGCGTAAGCCATACAAGCCGCTTTATGTATCGATCAAATTTAAAACCTTGTTTATCGCAAATAACATCTTTTTGAGCTTTTCTATTGGTCTTCCTTTGTAATTTTCACATAGGGAATTGAAAGATCCATTTCAATCGCTCCGTCTTTGATCAGCGTATTGATCTTATCGATGACAATGTTCGCAAGCACATACGCACCGGGATCCGTCCAGGGATGAAACCCGTCAAAAAAGAGCGTGTTCATATGGAAATCTTTTTTTATGCCGCCCATATCATAATGGTACAAATGAGGCTTTTTCCGAATCGTTGTGTAAAGCTCTTTCACTGAAACCAGGAATAAATTAGGGTATTCCCTTTCTTTTACTCTTAAATAGTTATTCAATTTAATATTATCGTCTTCACATTGGACCCCTCTGTTCGCTCTTTTTTGTCTTCGATGCTTTTCCATCCGAAGTCTGTCAAATTTCGAACAATCAACAAGTTGGTCGTAGAATAAATCTCCCAATATGACAATTGGACGATAATGTTCTTTTCTCACAAATTGAAATTCGCCATCATCAGAACAATTGATGTATTGGTGATGACAATCTAAAACAAGATGTGCGATTCGTCTGTCCAGCTCTTTTCTCGTTTCTTCGTTAAAAACCTTGTTTTTAAACCGGTGATACAAATGGTCCAGGGCCAAGATGATTTTGGGTCTGGCAGTTTTAAAAACCTGTTTCATAAAATGAAGTGTCGGATGATAAAAACGGTTAAAAAAACTAAATCGGTAGAAATAATCCACTCCATCTTTAAGACACATCTGTTTTGCCACAATTTCCGGAAATTCATCTGCAAATAACGCAGAAGAAACTGAAGCACCCAAGGCAAGCAGAGGGCCCTGCTGTCGCAGAAGAAGGGATTTTTCAGAATCGTTTTGGCAGTGCAGGTTGCCGTGATACTCACTGGATTCAGCGCGAGAGAGCGGAACGACAAGATTACAAGCAAAGAGTATACAAAAAAATAGCCTCCTGAGAGAAGATCCTGAAAAGTGCTTCCGACCGACTGCATCACTCATAGGCAATGGCTTCTTTTAAATTCATCTGGGCAGCCTTTTTTGCGGGAAAGTAACCTGCCAGTAGTGCCGTCCCGCTTGCAAGCAGGAAGGAATGCAAAAAAACTTCGGGCGGGAATTGATAGAGAAGCGTCCATCCAAAGGATGCCTTGTTGATCACAAAAATCAGAAGGAGAGAAAGGAAGTACGCACAGGCCAGTCCCAACACATTTCCTAATAATCCCATGTAGAAGGCTTCGATTAGAACGACATGCACCACCTGGTTCCGGGATGCGCCAATCGAACGAAAAATCGCGATTTCACGTCGCCGTTCCAGAATGGAGACGAAGAGCGTGTTGGTAATGCCAAGCAGCGCCACCACAATCGCAATCCATTCAAGGGCATAGGTAATGAGAAAGGTCTGATCAAAAATATCGAGAATTTCATTTTTAAAGGCGGACTGGGTTGTAAATGAAAGGCCGTAGGAGCGCCCCCATGTTTTCAGAAGCTTTGAGCGGACCGCATCTGCATCAAGACCTTCCTCAAGATAGATAGAAACAAGATCAATCTTGTTGGCGCTCTGATGGTCCCAGACGGTTTTCAAGACAGATCGGTCGATCACTATCTTGCCACCATCCGTACTGTATTCATAGAAAATCCCGCCAATTTCAAATGAAACCTTTCCCTGCGGGGAAGCAATGTCAATCGTCTCTCCCTTCTGAAGATTGAAGCGGTTCGCCAAAACTTCCGAAATAAGCACTTTTTTTTCTTCGATGGCCTCCTGAAGAATCGATATCGAATTTCCAGACTGAAAAAGATACTGACTGTGGGCGGCATGAACCGAAAGATCGCGTCCGACGAGGTGGACGGGTTCCTCCTGAAACAAGATATCAAATGAGCGATAGCCATCAACAGCCTTTATTTCTTCCAATGTACTGATTTCATCCAGAATCCCTTCTGGGAGGGTTTCATCAGTATTGCTGGTCATGTAGGAAGCCGGGAAGCCGATAATGTCGGACTGAATCGTCTGATCAATCCAGAGCACGACGGTGGTTCGAAAACTTTCAATCATAACGACAACACTGATCATCATGGCCAAAGCCCCCATGAAGGCGGAAATCGTGGGCGCATTCCGACGAATGGCCTGTTCGAAGTGGCCCTGTGCGAGCCGCCACGACGGGGACAAAAAAGAAGCGGCACGGGTCAAGGGATGAATGATTTTTGAAAACCCCAGAAGAGAAGCCGGAACAATAAGGGAAAAGGCCACGAGAAGCAACGCGGCAGAAAGATAGCCTGCCCATGCGAAGGTCGCTTGAGAAACCTGGGAGAAAAAACAGGCTGCCAGGCCGCAGATCAGTCCGGCAATACAAAGGCCAATGTGTCTCACCGGTTTCTCAATGCCGTAGATGCCTTCCAAGGCTTCTCTCGGTTTCATCAGAGACGCTTGCCAGGCAGGATAGACCGCAGAAAAAATGGAGACCACAACCCCGATCACGACACCTTCTAAGAAAAGAGGCAGTGGAAGCGAAAAGAGATAGGGAGGGATAGAGACATAGAGTGCCGTCACGGTTTTCGAGAGGAGTTCGATGACCCATCGTGCCAGCAAGGCCCCGGCAAAAATACCGAAAAATCCTCCTAAGGCGCCAATGATCCCACCTTCCAGCGTAAAGAGCCAGAAGATTTTGGCGCTGGAAACACCCAGCGTCCGGAGCAACCCAATCTCCTTTCTGCGGTGGACAACGGAAACCAGGAGCGTGTTGTAAATCAGAAGAAGTCCGACAAAAAGGGAAATAGCGCTTAAGGCCGTCAGGTTCATCTGGAAAGAGAAGAGCATCTTCTCCACCTGCTTTCCGCGTTGTTGAGGGCGTCGGACAAGAAAATTCTCTCCCAGTCGCAATGTTAATTTTTTGATCATCTCATCAGACGGAATCATTGGGTCCGTAATGAGATCAATCCGGTCCAGTCGTCCCAATTTTGAAAAATGCCACTGTGCGGAGGCAATATCGAACAGGGCGATATTGCCATCGTGCGCTTGAGCAATGCCTTCTCCTCTTAAAAAACCTGCCAGACGAAAAACAAGCGTCTTGTCTCCATTCCGGACAGAAAAAGAATCGCCGATCTGAAGCTGGTGCCTTTTGGCAAAAGTATCTGTCAAGAAAACGGCAGAAGCGTCGGTGAAAAAATACAGAAGTCCTTCTTCTCCGGCGCGACCTCCAATGCGACTATTCTCTGCGTCCTGCCCTTCCAGGTTTTCGAATGTGGTGACGGTACCCATTTGATAACTGCGAAAAGCACCTTCCTGTAGAAGATCGACCCCCATTAAAAGGAGCACTTCTCCTTCAGCGGAGGCGGGAGAGAGGACAGGGAAGGCCGAATGAACGATGGGGGCCATCTCAAGGATGGCGGGTTCTTTCCGAAGTTCAACGACGACAAGTTCGTCCATCGGGCCGCCTCGTCCGATGATTTCGAGGGTTGTATTTCCTGCAAAGGTATCGACCGATTGCTGAAAGGCATCGAGCAGACTTTCATTTGCAATGCGAATTGAGATGAAGACAGAAATCCCGAGCGCAACGCCAACCAGGGTCAACCAATGCCTTTTCTCACTCAGAAGATGGCGTAGAGAGAGCCATTTAAGGAGGATGGACAGCGTCATCGAAGCAGATCAATCCGGTCAATCCGATTATCTTTCATATAGATTACCTGATCCGCATAGGCGAGGGCCTGCTGGCTATGGGTTGCCATTAAGAGCGTAATCCCGGCCTCCCTTGAACGGGAAGCCAAAAGAGAGAGAATCTCTGCCCCCTTTTTTGAATCAAGATTTCCGGTGGGTTCATCTGCCAGAAGAATGCAAGGGGAGATTGCATCTGCACGGGCAATGGCGACCCGTTGCATTTCCCCTCCGGAAAGCGCGCTGGGGAGGTGGTCTAAACGGTGGACAAGCCCCACAGAAATGAGTGCTTTCCGGGCTTTTTCCGTCCCTTCCTTTTTGACATCACCGCGAAGGAGGAGAGGAAGGGCGACATTTTCAAGCGCCGTCAGCATCGGCAGGAGATTGAAAAACTGAAATATCATCCCGATCTCTGTCCTGCGAAGGGCCGTCCAATCGGCATCCACAAAATAACGTGTTGACCGTCCGGCAATAATAATCTCTCCAGAGGTCGGGTCATCAAGCCCCCCAATCAAGTTTAGAAGGGTGGACTTCCCACAGCCGCTCGGCCCCATTAAGAGGCAAAAAGAACCCTTGTTGATCGTCAGAGTCACATTTCTAATTGCCGTCACAGGGTGTCGGGAATGGGGATAAATTTTGTCGACTTGCGTCAATTGGATCACGCCGACACGTTATCATAAAGATGAAAAGAGGGTAAAGAAAGCTCTGATTAAGCTTGGGGTTTACTCTCCAAAATAATGGGAAGTTTAAAGAGCGCAGGGAAAGCGTTAGATAGTGGAATCCACAATCTGTTTTCGTGACAATTGACGGGAAAAATAAAAAATGATATAAGCTGGCTCCAAATCTTGTCTTCTTAGGCGGCGTAGCTCAGTTGGCAGAGCAGATGAATCATAATCATCGGGTCGGGGGTTCAAGTCCCTCCGCCGCTATTCTAAAAACTGCACTGGATTAATCACTTAAAGCCACAGCAAAATCCCCTTATAGCATATAAACATAGTCAGGGAATCAACACATTTCCGAGTGCTTCTGACAAGATCCCCACCCTTCCGGATGGGCCATTAAAATCCGTCTCCGCGTAAAAAATCTATTTTTACCCTTTTTTATATCGGATTAACGCTTCCAACGCCCTCTCTGCTATTTTTTGTGATTGGGGGATTTCCCCCTTAAAAAAAGAAACTTGGGTCTCATCCCCTTATTCGAACTTTCCATCCCCCAAAACTTCCTTTTATTTTCTTTGTAGTTCAATCGGTTATCACTGAAATAGCAGGCCACATTTTGATGGCATACCCTTTGCTATCTATGGGAATAAAAATGCCAACAATAAGTTCTGCATGAGAAAAGGATATTATTTCATGAAAATATTATTGATAGGAAAAGACCCGTATCTGGCAATAAAAATTAAAAAGAGAATCCAGGGAGAAGGGGATCATCTCCATTGGCTCCAAAAGGGAACGACCTCAATTCACGCCTTAAGGTCTGAGTCTTTTGACAGCATTGTTCTGGATAACAATCTCCCTTCTCAAGGAGATCCACAGCTTTTGAGAGCCATCCGAGAAAAAGGGTACCGGATTCCCATTCTGTTCTTATCACGCTGTGATGCCGTTGCATCTCGCGTACAGGCTTTGGATGCAGGTGCAGACGATTACCTTATAAAACCTTTTGATTTAAATGAACTCAATGTCCGCCTTCATGCGCTTTTGAGAGGAAGTCAGAGGCATAAAAATGTAGATATTTCCTATAGAGGAATCCATATAAACCCATTATTGCAGCAAATTACATACTGGGGAAAACCTGTTCAATTAAGTCGAAGGGAATACCTTCTTTTAAAAGAACTGCTTGCACATGCGGGAAAAGTGCTCTCTCGTGACTGCTTAAAAGAACGCCTCTACGGATGGCAGGATCACATCGCAAGCAATGCGCTTGAAGTCCATGTACACAACCTCCGGAAAAAATTTCACAATCCTCTCATCCAAACCGTCCGAGGCGTTGGGTACCGTATTAATGCAGCATAATCCGGCACGCACATTTTGGGCCTTTCAATACTAAAGCGCTTTCAATTTCAAGCCCGCATTGCACACTCAAAATTGAACGTCTTTGAACATTAAGCGAAAGACGGGGTCTCTAGGCATCCTCAAACTGCTCGACCCACATGACGGTTGCGCCTGCAACCGCAGTCGGCATCGTCAAAAAATTCAGACCCGGCACCATCAGCATCAAAAGGGTTGCCCCGCCAAAGCCGAACACCATGAAGCGTTTTTCCTGAAGCTGTTTCCGCTGCTTTTCAAATAGAAGCCCGTGATTGCTCATCGGAAAATCAACATATTCGAGCGAGATCATCCAGGCACTGAAAATGATCCAGAGAAAAGGCGCAATCAAATTCATGACAGGAATTATAAAAAGGATCAGGAGGGGAATGCCGCGCAGGATGAAGTAAACGATTTTCTTGAATTCAGAGACCAGGGAGGGCCAAAGGTTCAAGAATATGGTCTGCCAATCGGTTTCTCTTTTGGCAGACAGCCCTTTTAGATGCGCTTCAACCGCCTCTGAGAGAGGTCCGCAAAAAGGGGCGCTCAGCAGATTGCCAAGGTGGATAAATATAGAAAACACAAGAACCGACACGATAGCAGCAAAAAGCGGCCAGAGAAGCCAGGACAGCCAGTCAAGCCATGTCGGCAGCAGCCATTTCAGCAAATGGTTGAACTGGCCTGTTCCCCAGGCAATGAGCAGAGAAAAAAGAACCGTGTTAATAGAAAGAGGAAGAAGGACATACCGACGAATGCCCGGCCGTTGAATAATATGAAACCCGCGCAGAAAATAACGTGCGCCCGTTAAAAAGCTGTCTGGTTTGATGTTCATCAACAATCTGAAAGTCTATTGTGGTACTTCACAACCGATAACAATTCAGATTGTCTAGATTTTTCTTCGTGGCAAGGCGAGAGAAACGGAAAACCGGAGCGTATGTGTCTATACGTGAGGCTTTGAGCACCACAGCAACGCCGCCACGGAGGAAAAGACGGGTGAGATGAATCGTTATCACAAGAGGCCATCAAAAAAATCGTTCCCCTTGTCATCCACGATAATAAATGCAGGAAAATCTTTCACGGTAATTTTAAAAATGGCTTCCATACCAAGTTCCGCATAGGCGATTGTCTCCACGTATGTGATACATTCCTTCCCCAGAATCCCGGCGGGGCCGCCGATCGATCCGAGATAAAAACCACCGTATTGTTTACAGGATTCTGTAACCCCCTTGGATCGATTTCCTTTTGCCAGCATAACCATTGAGCCACCCGCTTTCTGGAAAACAGGGACATACGAATCCATTCGACCCGCTGTGGTGGGGCCGAAAGAACCGGAAGGATGTCCTTCCGGGGTCTTTGCGGGACCGGCATAATAAATCATATGGTCTTTAAAGTAGCCCGGAAGTCCTTCCCCACGATCAAGACGTTCTTTTAATTTCGCATGGGCAATGTCGCGCGCAACCACGATTTGTCCCGTGAGAAGCAGACGGGTGGCGACCGGGTGCCTGCTGAGGATGCGGCAAATCTCTGCCATGGGTTGATTCAGGTCAATGCGAACCACATCCTCACTTTTGTTTGATGGAGGAGACACTTCCGGAAGATACTTTGAGGGGTCTTTCTCAAGTTGCTCAAGAAAAATCCCTTCTTGTGTGACCTTTGCCTTGATGTTCCGGTCGGCGCTGCAACTGACACCCAGTGCAATCGGGCAGGAAGCGCCGTGCCTTGGGAGGCGGATCACTCTGGCATCAAGACAAAAGTATTTCCCGCCAAATTGTGCCCCGATGCCGAGATCCCGTGAGACCTTCATTAATTCACGCTCAACTTCAAGATCCCGGAAGGCATGCGCCGATGTCGCCCCCTGCGTTGGCAGATGATCTAAGTATCCCGCAGACGCGAGTTTGACTGTTTTTAAGGTCATTTCGGCAGACAACCCGCCGACGACGAAGGCAAGGTGGTAGGGAGGACAGGCCGCAGTTCCAAGGGTCTTCATTTTCTCTTTCATAAATGCAATCAGCCTTGTTGGATTCAGAACGGCCTTTGTCTCCTGATACAAAAAGGTTTTGTTTGCAGAACCGCCTCCTTTTGCCATAAAAAGAAAATGATAGTCCGTTCCATCCGTTGCAAAGAGGTCAATCTGCGCGGGCAGGTTGCTGCCTGTGTTTTTTTCTTCGTACATCGTCAGCGGGGCATTTTGAGAATAGCGCAAATTGTTTCTCGCATAAGCATTGAAGATGCCCCTCGAAAGGGCTTCTTCATCGGGTGCCCCGGTCGTCCAGACCTGCTGGCCTTTCTTTCCAAGGACGACGGCCGTGCCGGTATCCTGACACATCGGGAAAATACCTTCGGAGGCAATCACAGCGTTTTTCAAGAGTTGTAGTGCGACGTAGCGATCATTTTTTGAGCTCTCCGGATCATCAAAAATTTTAGTAAGCAGCTTCAGATGAGACGGCCTTAAAAGGTGTGCAACATCAGTAAACGCCGCTTCTGCAAGCAACGACAAGCCTTCTGAAGCCAGGCAGAGAAGCGCCTTTCCTGCAAATGATTTGAGAGAGAGGTGCTGTCTGGACAAAAGACGGTATTCTGTTGTGTCTTTTGTCACTGGGAAAAGCGTCTGAAAATGAAAATCGGGCATACCGGAATCCTCCTTGTGAAGATCCATTCTGCCTGTCAAAATAAACGATTGCAACAGAAAATATTGCTTCCTTTTGGCTTGACTTCCGGGCAGAACGTGTCTTGATTTGCCCTATCTGAGTGTCTATAATCGGCGCACACTGCAGACGGGAGGTGTCCTTCCTGATGCACAATCCGAGCTGAGTTTGAGTGAAAGAATAAGGAGATCCAAGTATGATTTTTGAAGTCCACCACATGGAAGGATTTGATATCGGAATGCGGATGTTCAGTCGTGACGTAAAAATTGACGTTGATGAAAATGGGTACACAGGCAGCTTCGGATATGAAAGGTTGAATGTTCAGTCCCACGAATATCAAACCGTTGAAGAAGTTCTCTCCGATATCGTCAAGAGACTCCATAAAAAAGGGTTTTCAGATCTTCGCTCCAGAGTCAATTTCCGTGAAGACCGATATCTCGCAGAAAGAGAACCCTGGGTTTATCACGATAAACCGTCATAATTTTTAAATATTATCTTCACCTTTCCTGCTCCCTTGGCAACACACGTCAAATCAGCCAGGGCCGCGATGTTGTCATCAGAAAAAGTCTTTTTGAAAAAAAAGGCGTGAAGCAAAGCATGTGTTTTCAGAAGAGAATCGTCGTGTTTCTGCTCTTTTTCTTGTTCTGTCAAGGGATGATCGGAGCATTCTTTCTGCAGCCGCTCTTTTCGGCTGACCCCCCAACAAAAATTCAGAAAAAAAAAACAACCCGCCTTCAACGCTTACAGATAGAAGCGTTCAAGCGAAATCTCAGAATAATTCGTACCGTCGATGAAAAGACTTCCTTTCTTCTTTCAATCCTGAAGCAGTACGACCAGAATCAATTTTCAGAAGTGCTTCAAGAAAACAAGCCTATTTTTTCGAACGACAGCGAAAAGCTTCCTGAAAAAGAGATAGAGGCAGCCGTTTCTCTCATTCGCGGAAACAGCCTGCTCTTTCTTGGAAGACAGGAAGAAGCGGTTGCTGCTTATCAACGCGCCCATCAACTCACAAATGTCCCGCAGACAAAGGCCGCCGCAATGGCCAATTTTTCCATTGTACTTTCGGGAAAAGGGCGATTTAAAAAGGCGATCACAATGCTTGAGAGAGTGCTTCAGATTGACCGGAAGACAGACAATTGGGCAGGACAGGGCCTTGCCCTCTCACTGCTCGGCCAATTTTATTTTCAAACAGGCGAAGTTGATAAAGGGGCTTCAGCGCATATTGAATCGCTGGAAATCGCTGAAACCGTGCCAATCCCCTGGCTTGAAGCCCGACAGCTTCGCCAGCTTGCAACGCTTTATTCGATGGATCGTTCATTCAACCAGGCAAAAAAAAATTATCTGAAAGCAAGCCGCATCTACCGGAAGTTGAGGGACCTGCTTGGGGAGGCCGCTTCCCTGAGTGGATTGGCACATGTTTATAAAAACCTCGGAGATTTTGGTGATGCACGTCATCAGCAATTGAAAGCCCTGGCAATTTATCAACAGCTTGAAGACCATGAAAACGAAGCAAAAAACCTGATCAGATTGAGCCAGATCGACCTGGATCAGGGGCATTTTGATGCGGCTCTGAAATCCGGGAAAGAAGCCCTTCAGGTCTATCAAAATACAGAAAACATGAAAGGTTTGGCCGAAGCAGAAGGAATGCTCGGGATCATCCACCAACAAAAAAAGGATCTTCCGGAAGCCATTCGGCATCTGGAAAAGGCAAAAAAACACTTTGAAGCTGCAGGAGCCTCTCAGGAAATCCACGCGGTTGACTTGCGCATTCAGGAATTAAAAGACCGTGTCAAATAATCAACCTGTCTTTATTTCGAAAAAATCTGCGAAATAACGGTATCGCTCGAAATAACCCTAAAGTTTTTTCCATACCACGCCGATAAGAGAGTGAAGCAATCACGATCCATCTTTCACTCTTTGTAAAAGGAATCAATATGGGAAAAACAGTCCAAGCGACGGCCTTTATTTTTTTGTGGTTTCTGATGTTAACCCTGGCTGGTTGTGGCGAAATGGTTTCTGCAGGTCCTTCAGGTGTTTTTGTCGATTCATCAACAGAGGCATTTCTGGAGAAATCTTTTGAAGAAACCAAGGATTGTACGGAGCTCAAAGAAGGAAAGTTCAAGGACGTCTCGGTTATTTTCATGCCGTCCACTTTTCCCTGTAAGCATTATAAAGGAGGGTGCAGCGGGGAATATGTCAATCCAAACCTGCTCAAGGTCGGGACACTCTTTGTGTGGCGTCATGAGGTCATTCACTACCTCCTTGATCTCAATACAGGAGACCCCGACGCCGCACACAAAAGCACTTTTTTCAAGACCTGTACTTAGAGGGGGACGATGGAATCATTCGTGCGGCAGAGCTGTTATAGAGCAGGCCAATCGTGGTTTGATCGAACAAGCCGTAGGCATAGAGTTCAAATAAAAAAGCCGACTGAAAGGCGTATGCCCCCTGATCTCCATCATCGCAGGCAAATACACGCTCTAAGTCTTTTTCCGGCTGTCCCGCAGAGATAAAAACGAATGCTTCAGGACATTTTCGATGTTTGTGTCCGTCACCATCCGAATGTCGTGCTTCGTGAATTAACAGATAAAGACGCTCTAATTCGCTTAACTCTGTAAAAAAAGCGTCTCCTATAATAAAAGTGCCCCGGTTTTGATTGACCGCCACCGTCCATGTATTGTGATATGAAAACACCTTTACCCTGCTGAGTAACCATGCAACGAGCTTCGCTCCATCCAGGCTGAAACCAAATAATGCCTCAAAGCGACTCAACCGTTGATAAACCCGCTTATTCATCGTAATCTCCCCGGGATTCAAAGCACCAAGTTGTTGGATCGTTCCTTTGAGCAGGTCAATCTGATCATCAGTCATGCCTGAGAACCGGGGACTATACCCCTCAATGGCGATTTCCCTGGAATGCCCCACAGTGACACATGAAGCCAGGAAGAAAGAAAGTATGAGGATCTTTACAGATGCTTTCGTCGTCATTTTTATTCGATTTTCTGTCAAGACTAAAAGTAATAATTGATGGAGAGCAGCCATTCCTCTTTGTCTTTCAATCGACTGAATTCAGCTCTGAGATCGAGATTTTGGTTGACGGAGATTCTCTGGTTGATCGCAAGTTGGGCATAATCTGACACATGCCCCAGAGGAAACGTAAGATAATTTCCAATGACCTGGAGTCGCCAATCATCGGTCACATCGACAAGAAATCCAAGCGTTCCACCCCCGCCTGCCCGGAAATTATCTTCCAGTTGCCTCGCAGCCTCCACTTCAAAATCGAGTAATGTATAGAAGACAGCCGGAGCAAAAGGGGAGGGTTTGTAAGTCAAACCGATGCCGTAATGGGTCTTTAAGGCGTTACACAATCCACATTCAATATCTTTGATCGTGTCGAGTCCAATGCTGAAGATCCAGGATTTCTTTTTAAAAAGTTGATCGTATGGCGTCAGGGAAATGATATCGATCAGTTGGAGGCGTTCGAGTTTCGACTTGTGGAGATCGTTGTAATATCGAAGTGTGAGATCAAGGAACAAAATCTGAGAGTCTTTTCCATATCCAGTGTCTTTTGCCAGCAGATCATGGTAGGCGGGCCGATAAGAAAATTCCTCAAAAATCTGTCCATCGGTGCGCCCAGACCCCAGTTTCAATCGGTCGCTCCCATGGCCTTGTTCCGGAAGCGTCGAAAACTCAATCTGCTTGATTCTATCCTGGCGTTGGAATTTTAAGCGGCTCCTTTCCAGAAGAATGTCCCTCTCCCCGGCAAGAGCTGTTTTTTGATCGCCTTTTGCCCCCATGCTTTGATACTGGGCATAATCAAGAAAGGTGTCCAAAACCAACGCTTTTCTATCAACATTGAGTTTCATATAAGGTTCTGTCTTGACCAGGTTTCGATCCACTATTAATGCTTGAAAGAGTGCTGCCTCCTGTTCATTCATCTGGAGACGTTTGTGATTCATTTGACTGAGAAGTGAAGGGCGGTAGACCTTTTTTGCAATCAGGTCCTCATAGCGGGTGACGGCCTTCACCGTATCCGAGGGAATGACATGGAACCAGAATGAATCGGTCAAACGAAGCGCTGGATTGGCCACCTCTAATAACGAAAGGATGTGATAGGAACAGTTCTCTTGAAAATAGTAATAATCAAAATAGTTCCCGCCCAGCTCCCAGAGGTGACGTAAAAACATATCTATCTGGTCTTCTGTAAAATTTAACGCATATTCCCATAAATCCCGGCTTTCAAACTGACTGTATTTTTGTACTTTGGTGTAGTAAGGAAAGATCGTGAAAGTGCCTTTGAAAAAGCCCAAAAGCCCTTTAATCGAATAAAGCAGCGCATTATCCGTGTCGAGTGTGGCGGCATAGTTGACCCCATAGTCCAGGAGTTTTTGGTCAACACCCTCACGTTTTTTGTCAATTCTTAACAGGGTGTGCCCGAACATCGAAGCGGGATTGTTCATATAATAAGAAGCAAATACCAGCGTGATACGTTCCGGGATTAATCCTTTCCGCCACCCTTCAAACCGCGGACAGGACTGTTCTTGAAGCCGCTGAGGGTCAAAGGACAATTGTGATTTGAGCCACTTATATCGGGCGGGAAAATTACACTGAGGATGCTCCTCTCCTTTTTTCAGGCTTCCAAGCGAGGAAAAAAACTGTTTTAGAGTCGCCGCCAATTCCGCCTGTGGATCCGTTTTCCCCTTGGCGGCATTAAAAAAGTCGGGTCCATCCTCCTGACTTTCAACGCCTCCGAAGAAACCTTTTTTGTAATGAAGAAGGAGATGCCAGAGGCGCTTTTGAGACAAGTCTTTTTTGCGGGATTGTTCGACAAGAATATCCAGATAAGCCTCGGAATCTGCTGGAGAGGCAAAAATGGATGAATGGCCCAAGCACAAAAAAAACATACAAAATACAATCAAAATTTGCTGCTTTTTTTTTAAATGCTCAGAAAAAATCAATGCTTGTCAACAAAACAAAAAAAGGGGACCCCACCGCCTGAATACGCATTTCAAGTGCGGTAGAATCCCCCCAATAGAAAAATGAATTAATTAACACATGAAGAGGAAAACTCCGGATGACTCGAAATCTCTCTTTTCACTGCTGACAGCATTTCAGCAGATGTTGTTTGATCACTGACAAAAATAGCTTCGTAATTTTGCTGTGTGAACGAAGCAAATTCCGTGTTCTTGTCTGCCGAACATCCCAACAGACCGGCCAGGGTCGTCAAATGTTCTCCTTCCCCAGTCGCCATTTCCTTAGCAAGGCTGTCGAAGTTTTGTACGACAAACACATCGTCTGCACGTTCTGCCAGGATCACGCCACTTGCATCACAGTTTGAGGTGCCTGAAGTAATGCCGAATCCCTGACTATACGAAGTTCCATTGGTAGTTGCGGCAAAAATCTGAACGGGACCGGGGGCATCTCCAAAAACCATCGAGCCTAAACCACACCCTGCATCTCCATAACCTGCCGCGAATGCGGATGGCGCAAAAAATAAAAACCCGGCAATCATAACAATCACTTTCTTCATAAATCCCTCCTAAATTAATTCAACATATCTGAATTTTCAAAAACAACTTCCAGAAACAATGTCTCTCTAATTTAGATCCTCTGACACGATGCGGCCAGAACAGAGTCTTGTGACAAACCTTCTTTTAGAGAAATCAGCATTTCACTGGAAGACGTTTCGCTCGTTTTATAAATGGAGGCAAAATGGTCCTGGGTGAAGGTTCCAAACGCCGCCGTCTGGTCTGAAGAACAGCCCAGGAGAGAAGCCAAAGTCGTCAGATAAGCCCCTTCACCGGCAGACATCTCTTTCGCAAGATTGCTGTAATTCTTTTCGACAAAAATTTCTTGCTCATTTTCTGCCAGAACCAAACCACTTGCACCACAACCTGACGTTCCAGATGTCATCCCAAAGGTTTGATTGCCTAAAATACTATTCAAAAACCACGCACCAATTTGATGCAGGATCTTGTTCTCTTTGATGAGCTCACCCCCGAAACCACAACCTGCCGCACCATAACCGGCGGCAAACGTCGCTGAAGCAAGCGTGAATATTAGAAACGGAACCGCTAACAAAGATATTCTTTTCATGCGTATTCTCCTCTCTACGTTGTCTGGATTTTCCTGTTGAAGATGGGTGGTGCTTGAGAAGGGATGAACGGTAAGTGTTATCCCTAAGCGGATAATATATTGGATGCATAAAAAGTTGTCAAGCGAAAAGCCAGAACACTCACACAGCTTCTTTTCTTACCAGATAATAACCGAATCACTCATGAAAATCAGGTCCAGCATCCCCTCATAACCAATTTTTTCGTGAGGCGTTTTGCATCCTTGCTTCAGGTCATCTGAAAGGACAAAGATGGCGGCTTCCGCCAAATCAATCACGCGTTGTGTCGCCTCCTGAATGAGCAGGATCTTGATCCGATTATCCGAACACGCGTTTCGTATGATTGGAAGCGTATAAAGATCATTCTCACTCTTCAGAATATGGAGGATTTGCCTCATTCCCGTTTCTGCATCCTGATCAAAAGCTTAAAAAACAATCTGTGACGGCGATTTTTTTGGAAAGTGATTCTGTTGAAAGCGGGGCTGTCATATAATGGACCCCGGATAAATCTAGCTCAGGGAAATTCTTTTCATCAATTAAAAAGACTGGATTGAACGAACAAAGCGTTGTCAGAAATTTCAGCGCCATCTCTCCATCAACCGTTTCTTCCACTGTATTTGTCAGAAGGAGCGGTGCATGGTTTGTGAGCACAACACTCACCTCATGCCCTCCAGACGCCAAGCCCAGCGCAATCCGTATTCCTTCACAAGGGCGGCGGCTGGTCTCCGGATTGCTGGAGATTAAGACGAGAACCTTTCTCCCCCCTTTGTTTTTAGTTGAAGGCGACAAAACGATCACATCCCTTTATCAAGTCCGAAAGCACAACCAGTCCGCAAAAAACCGCTTTTTCGCTGGTTGAAATCCCGTGGCGTTGCGCGCCATAGGCACAGATAAAAAGCTTTAAACCCTTTTTGTGTAGGACTTCAATTTCAGGGGAATCGGTATTTTTAACGCCTTCATCAACAAGATATAGGTAGGTTTGCACCCGCTGAGAGAGGGCTGCATCTGCAAGAAAAACAGCCGTTTTCAGGTTATTATTTTCCGGCGGGGTTGAGAGAAGAATGCCGAGCTTCCGGGGTGACGTGTTCAAGGTTTTACGAAGTAGTTGTCCCGATAAAATTTTAACTCACAAACCGATTCCCGGATATCATCCAGAGCCAGGTGCCTTCCTTGTTTCTTGGGGGGTGCTGGACCGTCTGAATACCATCTCTTGACCAGTTCTTTAATGGTGCTGACATCAACGTTTCGATAATGAAAATAGGCGTAAAGATCCGGCATGTACCGCTCCAAAAATCGTCGGTCGTGCCCGATCGAATTTCCACAGAGGGGCGATTTTTGGGGATGACAATATTCTTTTACGAACGCAAGTGTCTGAAGTTCTGCCTCTCGCATCTGAATCGTTGATGTTTCAATCCGATTTAATAATCCAGATTTAGTATGTGTATCACGGCTCCATTTCTCCATGTTTTTCAAGGTTTCTGCATCCTGATAAATGGCGATTTCAGGGCCTTCGGCCAGTATATTCAAGTGGCTGTCTGTCATGATGGTTGCAATTTCAACAATGGTGTGTTGATTCGGATCCAATCCGGTCATCTCAAGGTCAAGCCAGACCAGGTGAGGTTTTCCTTCTGCACGCGCCATCTACCGTCTACTCTCTTTTCTCATCTTCGAGGCCAGAATAACAGCTTCGGCAATTTCCCGCATGGTCTTTCGGTAATCCATGCTCTGACGTTGAATCATGCGAAACGCCTCTTCTTCCGAAATATGGGTCTGTCGCATCAAAATCCCTTTTGCCCTCTCCACAAGCTTTCTCGCCTCAAGCGCCTCCTGCATTGCAGAACGTTCTTTCGAGAGGCTGGTGTTTTCAATCGCAACCGCCGCCTGGTTGGCGACGGTTTGGAGAAGGTTCACTTCTTCCTGAGAAAAGGAATGGCGGGAAGAAGTGTAGCTGTTCAAGACCCCGATGACGCGATTCTTGATCATCATCGGAACGGACAGCATCGAGACAAGTCCTTCTTTTTTTGCCAACATCGGGAAACTGTATTGTTGATCTTTGGTCACATCAAGCACCATAATCGGGCGCTTCTCCTTGACAACTTGCCCTGAGATACTCTCTCCAATTTTTACATTTGCCTTACTGCGATATGCCTCACTCAAGCTCTGCGTGGCAACAATCTTCAATTCACTCAGTTTTTCATCAAAAATCATAATAGAACAGATTTTTGAACCCATCATTCCCGCCGACATCGTAACGATCAAACTTAAAATCTCTTCGATATATCGATCCGAAGTGATGGTCAGGCTGACCTGCGCAAGCGTCTCAAGCTGCATCGCCTTTTTCTTCATTTCATCGTAGAGCCGGGCATTTTCGATGGCGCTTCCAACCTGATGCCCAATGGTCCCCATCAGGGCGATTTCTCCTTCAGAATGGGGATGGGGCTTTTTATGTTGGATGTTCAAAACGCCAATCACCTCTGACTGGCAAATCACGGGAACAGATAAAAAGGCCTGGTAGCGATCTTCAGGGAGGCGCTGAAAGAGTTTGAACCTTGGGTCATCCTCTGCATCTTTTGAGATTGCCACCATCTCCTTCTCTTTGGCAACCCAGCCGGTAATCCCCTCGCCGACTTCAAGTCGGATGGAACCGATTAATTTCGGATGGGGATTCTTCGATGCATGCAGAATCAGTTCATCCTTCGATTCGTTGAACAAGTAAATGAGACAGGCATCAGCCTGGGAGATTTCAACAACCAGAGAAACGATCTCTTTGAGGACAAGATTAAGATCCAGATTAGAACTGATTGACGCTGAAATCCGATGGAGCAAATCGAGTTCGTTGTTTTTTTTCATCGCCACAGGATCACTTTGCAAGAACTTGCCGTCGTTATGGAGATATGGACGTATCGGCAAAAAACGGAGAGAAATATATCATAAGGCATCGCTATTTGACAAGGAATCATATTCAAATTAGAATAGTGGATTTACGAATTACAATGAGTAATTTATCCGAAAGGGGAAAATGACCCTACGCCAACGGCTTACAGATGAAATGAAGGAGGGGATGCGGGCAAGAGATGCCGACCGCGTTTCTGTCATACGTCTTTTAATTTCAACCATCAAGAACAAAGAGATTGAGAAGGGGAAAAACCAGAAGCTCTCCGAAGAAGAGATCTTGCGGATTATCTCTTCTGCAGCAAAACAACGAAAGGAATCCATCTCCCAATTCTCTAAGGGTGGACGTTCAGATCTTGTCGAAAAGGAAGAGGGCGAGCTAAAGATTCTCCAGACCTATCTTCCGGAACCCCTTTCAGAAGAAGCGCTCCGAAAAGAAGTGGAAAAGGTCATTGGCGAAACCGGCATCACGGACATAAAGCAAATGGGAATCGCCATGAAAGCGCTGATTCCGAAATTAATGGGTCGTGCAGAAGGAGACGTCATCCGCAAAATGGTACAAACCTGTCTTCAGGCTGCGAAATAATTGGTGGCTGCTTTATCTACAGAGCATTTGATAAGGAGCCCTGTGTTGAATCAAAGAACAAACCTTGATCAGCTGAAAGAAACCATTCGGGAACAGTCTGATCTGCTTAACATTGCCTCTGAATATTTGCCTTTGAAAAAGTCCGGGCAGAATCACACGGCTCTCTGTCCGTTTCACCAGGAAAAAACCCCTTCATTCACTGTCAGTTCGATGAAACAAATTTTTTACTGTTACGGATGTGGAACAGGTGGAGATGTGTTTACCTTTCTCATGAAGATGGAAGACCTCTCTTTTCCTGAATCCCTTCAACGGTTGGCGGAACGCGCAGGAATTCCATTGCCAGAAAATTCTGACCCGAAAAATCCCTCAATCCGTTCTGAATTTGAGGAGATTTACGAACTCAATGAGGTGGCGACGGACTATTTCCACCAGAACCTCATGGAAAATCCTCAGGGGAAAGAGGCACGCCTCTATTTAAAGGACAGAGGCGTCACCACTGAGATGATGAAGCGCTTCTCAATTGGTTTTGCGTTGTCGGCTTGGGACCCGCTTTCAAAAACGCTGGGGAAACGATTTAATCATTCTCTTCTGGAAAAGGCCGGTCTGATCGTCCGTAAAAAAATGGAATCACAAAAGTCCGCACGCTCGGATAAAAGCTATGATCGTTTTCGCAACCGGGTGATTTTCCCGATTCAAACGTCTCGGGGGAAGATTGCCGGATTCGGGGGGCGGGTTCTCGATGATTCAATGCCAAAATATTTGAATACCCCGGAAACCCCTGTTTTCACAAAAGGGAAACATCTCTTCGGCCTTCAGCATGTAAAAAGGAAAGGGCTTCATCCACTGGTCGTTGTTGAAGGGTATCTGGATGCCATCTCTGCCCACCAGACGGGCATTCCAAATGTCGTCGCAACATTGGGAACCGCACTGACCGGGGACCACCTGAATCTGATTCGCCGTTTGACTGAAAAGGTGACGTTGGTTTTTGATGGAGATGAAGCAGGCCGACGAGCGGCCTTTCGGGCCGTGCCTCTACTCCTTGAAAAGAGCATCGCGGGAAACATCGTTTCTCTTCCGCCCGAAAAAGATCCGGACCTTCTTATCCGGGAGTCGGGCAAAGAAATGTTTCTGAAAATGATGGATGAAGGAGTGCCGCCAATTGACTTCTCGATTTTTTATTTATTGAGGTCCAAGGGTCCCTCTTCCATTGAAGACAAGGTCAGTATTACCCCGCATATCTTTCCTTTGATTGACCGATTAAATTCACAGGTTGTAAGAAGCCATTATCTCAAAACGCTCGCTGAAGCACTGAATCTTCCAGAAGAAGACCTCCGGGCAGATTATGCGAAATGGAAAAAAGGCAGGCCTTCCAGTTTTCCGCAACAGCCAAAAACCACTCAGAGGGAGAGACCGCATTTTCCTCAAGATCAGGCAATCCTTCTGGCACTGCTTCTCCAGGAGAAGCTGAGCCCTTCTGCGTTAAACAGAAAAATTGTCATAGAAGATTTTACAGATCCGAAGATTCAGAGGATTATTTCACATTATTGGGAGACTCAATCGAAAACATGGGTGCTCCCAAATCGATTCGAACTGGAAGATCCTGAATCGGAAACCTTGCTTAGGCATTTTTCCCTCCTTGAGATAGGGGATGGCGATCAAATGGAACGGATCGGAGAAGATTGTATTCGGAAACTACAGATAGAGCGCTTTGATCGAGAGAGAGCCCTTCTTGAATTAAAACAAAAAGAAAATACGGGAAATTCAAAATTTTGTGAACAACTTCAGGTAAGGATTCTTGATCTAAAAAAAGCTTCAAGCCGCTTGGCTGTCAATCATTCATGATTTGAGATATATCGTAACGCTGGACCGGAGGTTTCATGTCTAAAGAAGAAAAACTGGAAGAAGTAAAGCAACTCATCACATTAGGAAAAGAAAAAGGGTACCTGACCTATGAGGAATTAAACAATGCCCTTCCGGTCGACCTACTTTCGTCAGAACAAATTGATCATTTAATGATCATGTTCGGAGAAATGGAGATCGAGGTGATTGACGCGGCAGATGCCGAAAGATTTCAGCAACCGGTCGATTCCGATGGGAGAAGCGGGACCGACTCGGAAGACGGGGAAAATCACCTCTCCTCAAACATAAAAGGGAGAGAAATTGATCTCTCTCCTGGAACAGTCGGTCGAACAGATGATCCGGTTCGACTTTATTTAAGAGAAATTGGATCGGTTCCACTCCTTTCCCGAGAAGATGAAACGACGATTGCAAAAAAAATAGAAGCGGGAAATATAGAGATTTCAACAACGATCTTCGGGATGCCGATGGCCATGAAAACCGTCATTGACCTTGGCGAAGAACTGGAAGCAGGAGAAGTGAACCTGGGTGAAGTCATCAAGATTCCGGATGAGCCGTTTGACGAAATCGAACTGGAAAGAGACAGAGAAGCAGATAGAGAAATCCTCAAAAATGAAGCCGTGATGATAATGAAAGAAATCAGCCTTCAACGGGATGCCTACTTCAATCTGATTCAAACAACATTACATTCGGCCAAAACACTGAAAGAAAAAACCCTTGCGTTGGAAGGACGCAATAAACTGAGACGAAAGATCGTTCAGAAAATCGACTCTCTGAATCTGCAGCCGGATGTCTTGGGGCGAATTGTCGAAAAACTACGAACGATGGCCACGACGGTCGTCCAGTCAGAACGGGAAATCTCTCGTTGCAAAAAAAAATTGAGGGACGTCTCAGATTTGGGAGCATTTTTTGAAGAAGTTAAAAACGATGTCCAGGCAATGCAGTCCGCAGAGCGTCGTTTTAAACTATCTTCTGAACAGATTTTAAAACTTGAAGAAATCAACAGCCATGCCCACCAAAAAAAGCTTGATTTAGAAGAAGAGGCAATGGTTTCAGCCCAGGAACTGAAAGAATCAATTCGTCAACTCTTCAAAGCTGAGCAAAGGGTCAAATTTGCTAAAAGTGAGCTCGTGGAAGCGAATCTGCGCCTTGTCGTCAGCATTGCAAAAAAATACACCAACCGTGGTCTGCAATTTCTCGATTTAATTCAGGAAGGGAATATCGGACTGATGAAAGCCGTCGATAAATTCGAATATCGTCGAGGCTACAAATTTTCAACCTATGCAACATGGTGGATCCGGCAGGCAATCACCCGGGCCATTGCGGATCAGGCAAGGACCATTCGAATTCCAGTCCACATGATTGAGACCATCAACAAATTAATCCGCACATCACGACAACTGGTTCAGGAGTTTGGAAGAGAGCCGACTCCTGAAGAAATGGCTGAAAAAATGGAGCTGTCTCTCGAAAAAGTACGTAAGATTTTAAAGATTGCAAAAGAACCTATCTCTCTGGAAACCCCGATTGGAGAAGAAGAAGATTCTCACCTGGGAGATTTTATTGAAGATAAAAAAATTATATCTCCCCTTGATGCCGCAATCCGTTACGATCTTCAGCGTCAGATTGACAGTGTCCTTCAAACATTAACTCCCCGTGAAGAAAAAGTTTTGAGAAAAAGGTTTGGTATTGGAGAGGCAACAGATCATACTTTGGAAGAAGTCGGGCAGGACTTCTCGGTCACACGGGAAAGAATTCGCCAGATTGAAGCCAAAGCGCTTCGAAAACTGCGGCATCCAAGTCGGAGCAAGCGGCTAAAAAGTTTTGCCGAAACAGTCTGATTTCGGGCCCATAGCTCAGTTGGTTAGAGCTACCGGCTCATAACCGGTTGGTCCCAGGTTCGAGTCCTGGTGGGCCCACGACTTTCAGTTGCGCATTTTTTAATTGGAGGACCCTTGTGAACGAAGAACTCGCAATGCTGGTACAACTCCAGATGTTGGACCTTAAGCGTCGTCAGAAAAAAGGGGATATTGATGGCATTCCCGAGAAAATAAACGAAGCAAAAGCGCCCCTTCTAGAAGCCAAATCTGTTGTCGAAGATGCGCTGAGTCATTTTGAATCCGCAAACAAAAAAAGGAGTGAAGAAGAACTCACCCTGAAAATGATTGAAGAAAAGATTGTTAAAATGAAGTTGCGTTTGACGGACCTGAAAACAAATAAAGAATACCTTGCGCATCTTCAAGAAATTGAATCGGCAAAACAGGAAAAAGAAGAAACGGAAGATCGCCTCTTAATGGCAATGGAAGAATGCGATGCCTTAAAAAAGACGCTTTCTTTAAAAAAGAAAAAACTGGCCGAAGAAGAAGAACGGTTTTCGCAGGAGGAGGGAGAAATAGAAGGGCACACAGAGGAAATTACAAAGTCATCCGAGAATTTAGAAGAAGCATGGGATCTTCTTTCACAAAAAATTCCTAAACCACTCTTTGAATCCTATAAAAAACTTTATAGCAGCCGAAAAGGGCTGGCTGTTGTTTCAATTGACGGATATACCTGTAAAGGTTGCCACTT
Organism: Nitrospiria bacterium; assembly: GCA_046756725.1. Lineage (GTDB taxonomy): Bacteria > Nitrospirota > Nitrospiria > SBBL01 > JAADHI01 > JBHHWW01. Next base: position 23,723 of record JBHHWW010000005.1, read on the forward strand.
CAATCTCCCCCCCCAGCTCATCGCACAAGTCAAGATGCAAAAGAAAATCGAGCGGTGTAACTATTGCCAACGCATCCTCTATTTTCAAACGGCAGATTAATCCCCTATACTCCAGCTAAAACCTCTTTTGCTTGAATGTCTGCACGGAATCATCCATTTTTGAGACGATTCACTGGCAGGAATAAGATCATGTTTTCACGACTTCTTTTTCTTTTTATTGCAATCCCGATCATCGAAATCACCCTGCTTATTAAACTCGGGGAAGAGATCGGCTTTTGGCCAACCATTTTCATCCAGATCGGGACGGGTTTTTTAGGGGCTTCTCTGGCCAAGCTACAGGGAATTCTTGTCTGGGCAAAAATTACGGATGAACTTCAAGCAGGAAGAATGCCGACAGATGAAATGGCCGACGGCCTCCTTATTTTTGTTGCAGGCGTGGTTTTGATGACGCCCGGATTGATCACAGATCTGGCTGGCGTGGCAATGCTGATCCCCTTGACACGCAACATTTTTAAGAGATGGCTGGCCAGGCAATTCGAAAAACGAAGGGGACAAAACCCTCATTTCATCCGGCCACCTCTTTAAGGAAACACAAGAGACTTATTCCGAATCTGCCGCCTCCGGCGCCTTGATGTTGAGGAGCTTCATCTTTCTGTAAAGATGGGTCCGTTCAATCTGAAGGGCCTCTGCCGTTTTTGGAATATTCCAGCCCTTTTCCTCAAGTCGCGTCAAAATATGTTCTCTTTCAAAAATAGCCCGGGCATCTTTTAATGAGGCAGGACGGATTTTTCGGGATGCGAGTGGAGACCCAATTCCCAAGGTATATTCTCTGATAAAATTGGGCAAATCCCGTGAAGTAATCGTCGCTGTTGGCACCATAATCAGCAATCGCTCTGCAATGTTTTTAAGCTCGCGGACATTGCCCGGCCAGTTATATTGCTTCAGCAGATCGAAAGTCTCCGGGGTCAAGCGTTTCGGTCGGATGCCCTGTTCTTCTGAAACTTCTTTAATAAAATGGGTAATCAAAAGAGGAATGTCCTCTTCCCGTTCTTTGAGGGGCGGGGCATGCAATGGAATCACATTGAGTCGATAGTAGAGGTCTTCCCGAAAAGTGCCGTTTTTTATCGCCTCTTCAAGGGGTTTGTTGGATGCGGAAATCACACGGACATCCACGCGAATCCGCTCTGTTCCACCCAGTCGGACAATTTCCTGCTCTTGCAGGACACGAAGCACTTTGGCCTGTGTAACCAGGCTCATATCGCCGATTTCATCCAAGAAGAGGGTGCCTCCTGAAGCCACTTCAAACTGCCCCTTCTTTCGCTGCTGTGCCCCGGTGAAAGCCCCTTTTTCGTAACCGAAGAGTTCACTTTCGATGAGGTTTTCAGGTATTGCAGCACAATTTATATCGACGAAAGGACCCTTTCGTCTCGGACTTTTAGAATGAATCATTCTGGCGATCAGTTCTTTTCCCGTCCCGTTGTCTCCGGAAATCAGCACACGGCTCCGGGAAGGGGCAGCCATTTCAATCTGTTCCTTTAATTGGGAAATGGACTTGCTGGTACCGATCATTTCATATTTTTTCGCAACCAGTTTCTTTAGGGATCGGTTCTCTTCTTCAAGCCGGAAAACATTCAAAGCGTGTTGAACGATTAAAATAACTTTATCCAGAGAAAGGGGTTTTTCGATGTAGTCATAGGCGCCGAGTTTAATGGCCTTGACGGCGGTTTCAATGGAACCGTGACCGGACATCATGATAACAATCAAGTCAGGGAGGAGGGTTTTCAGTCGCTGTAAAGTTTCAATGCCATCGGGTGCCGGCATCCAGATGTCCAGGAGGACGAGGGCCGGTGGATTTGACTGGACCAGAGAAATGACTTCAGCACCGCTATTTGCAACCTGTACGTCATATCCTTCATCCGAAAGAATACCGGAAAGCGTTGTCAAAATCGCAGGTTCATCATCAATAACAAGAATTGTTTCGGACATGGAACTCCTTTGCATGAATGAGGTTACACAGGAAAATCGATGGTAAAGGTGGTGCCTTTTGGTTCATTGGGTCCCACACGGATTTGCGCATTGTGGTCGGTCACAATCCGGTTGACAATGGCCAGACCAAGACCGGTACCTGTCTTTTTTCGTGAAAAATAAGGGAGGAAAAGCTTGTCCAGATCTTCGGGGTCGATACCGCTTCCCTCATCTGATATCGCCACCCGGATTTTCTTTTTTGTTGGGTCATAAGCCGTTGAAACCTGCAAGGTGCCCCGGCCTTCCATGGCCTCAACCGCATTGTCAAACAGGTTGATAAAGACCCGTTTGAGTTGCTCCCGATCAAGATTGATCATTGGAATGTCCTCTTCCAGGTCTGTCTTTACAAGGACGTCCTGATGCCCTCTCTTATAGAGAGAGACCGCCTCCCTCAGAATGGGATCGAGGCCTTGAAGCGTACAATGCGGGGGAGGCAATCTGGCAAAATCAGAAAATTCATCGACCAGGGTCTTGAGACCATGCACCTCATTGATAACAATGCGGGTCGATTCATCAAATATACTATCAAAATCAGGGGCGTGTTCAAAATATTTCTTCCGAAGACGTTCCGTTGAAAGCTGGATCGGGGTCAGCGGGTTTTTAATTTCATGGGCGATCTGCCGGGCGACTTCCTGCCAGGTGGCCATTTTCTGCGCCCGGATCAGTTCTGTCAGGTCGTCGAAAACAATGACAAAACCCAAAAAGCGGTAGTTGGCGCCATGTAACATTGAGAGGGACATTCTTAACGTCAAGAGACGTTTGTGTACTTCCAGAATGACCCCTTCTTCCAGCGATTTCAAACTCTGTTTCTGCATCTTTTTGAGTGGATGGGTAATCCCCTCCATCCCTCGGATAGAAAAAAAATCAATATAAGAAGCCTGAATTGCCTCTTTGGCTTGAACATCCAGGATTTTTTCCGCAGAAGGGTTAAAGGTAGTAATAATCCCCTTCTCGTTGATCGAGATAACCCCTGTTGCGATGTTCTGCAATACCCCTTCCAATTCTCGGTTAGAAGCGATGAGAGACCGTGTGGTGGCTGCGATCTTTTCCTGACTCCCTTTCAAATCGTCGGTCATTTTGTTAAAAGAGCTGACGAGAACACCCAGTTCGTCCGTCGCGCGGACTTCAATCTTAAAATTCAAGTCGCCTTGTGCGACGGCCTGCGTCCCTTCCGCAAGCTCTTGAATCGGGATGGTGATGCTTTTTGCCAAATACAAACCAAACCAGGTGGCCGAAAAAATGATCAGGAACACAATAATGAGGAAGGAGATGATGTAGCTTCCCTTGATCGGGTTCTTGAATGCTTTAAGTTGCTTATATTCTTCAACAGATTTCCTGATGCCTTCCATTTTACCCACCAGGAGGGAAGGGATAAGCTGCTCTACGACGAGAATAGAGACCATCCGGCCGCCATCTGTTAACGGGAAAATGCTTCGCACAAGATCGCCTTGCGGCGTTGAGGTAATGGAGGGGATGGGTTTATTTTCAGGAGAAGCGCCTGCCGACCCTGGTTCAATGGATTCCTTCAAGAATTCTGATGAGGGATAAAAAGGGTCCAGTGCCGGCCCTGTCTCTCTTCCTGAACTTTCGGCAAAGAGTTGAAAGTCGTGCGTGAAAAGGAAGATATGGTGCAGGTTGTGTTCTTCTTTACGACCGTCCAGAAAGCGGATCAGGGCTTCTCTCGGTGTCTTTAAACGCTTTTTTTTCAGCAGAAGACGTCCAATCTGTTCTGAAACGCCCGCAACCCGACGCTGTGTTTCAAGGTAGTAGTCCTGCGCAATCTCCAGAGACTGGTTGAGTGATCGTTCGACCTGAATCGAAAACCAGTTTTCGACACTGCTCGTTAAAAGCCCGCTTGCAACCAGGAAAAGGAGGATTGAAGGAATCATTGAAAGACCGACCAATGCCAAAACAAGCTTGCTTTTCAAGCTTGATCTATTGGGTTCTTTTCGGCGTTCAAAATAAAACTTAACCAGATTCCTGGAGAGGAACAGAATCAGCAGTATCACGAGGATGATGTTTAGATTGACCATCGTGACGACAAGAATGTTGGTCGAAAAGAGGGAAGGGCTTTCCACGCCCCGGAAAAGAAGGATGGTTAGGGAGACCGAAATGACCAGGAAAAGGAGAATGATCGAGACAGGCTGGAAAAAGTTTTTTTTATTAAGGGGCATCGCACCTACTTCCCCGGTCGGGCAACAATCGGTGCGGAGTCTGCCCATGGGGTATCAAGCTCTAATAAAGGGATAAAAAAAAGAAAATAGTCTAAATAAAGCGGCATCTTCACCGTTTTCATCTGGGATTTGACACTTGCATAGTAGCGATGGCGTTTTTGCAAGAGTTTCACGGGCGCCAGCACAATTTGATTGACTTGGGAGACGATCTTTTTCATTGCCTCAAAATCATTCGCTTGTTTTTCAGTCACCTTATCGCCATCCTTCTGGATAATTTTATAATTCTTTTTGAGAATGTCGTATTTGACGGTGTACAAAATTGTTTTGGCAAGAATTTCTCTATCAAACCAATTCTGTTCTTTTCGCTTTAACAAGAGGTAGTAGTAGAACTCTTTCGGAATCCCGTTGTGAATTTCTTTCAGGACTTCCTTCCGGAATCCGCCGGTCATTCTGGCGGAGACAACGATTTCCTCATTTTCGATTTCAACCTTTACATCCCGAATCCGGGGTCCCCCTCTGGCGACACCCGGAGAACTGATCAGAAAAAAAACGAAGAGAAAAACAGCGAAGAAAATCAGTTTTTTTCTCAGCGCTTCCATCGAGGAGGTAGGAAAGAAGAGAGCATCTGGCGTTGACATGTTGACCCTAGAGGGAGGTTTTCTTCACACAGGAGGCATTCCCTCCCTAATTGTAAAGCGACGTATTCTATCATCAATATGAAACGCTGTCCAAGCAGGGAGGATGCATTTACAGACTGAGAAGGGTTCTCTTTTCGATCTGAAGCATTTTTGAAAAATCGGCCATATCGCATGGCATCGGGGCTGAAAAGAGCAGTCTTTCTTTGGTCGATGGATGGGTAAAACACAGTTGCGATGCGTGAAGCATGTGACGACCCGGAGCCACCGTAAATTCCCTTGTGACTTTTCCGCCATAGATTTTGTCCCCGGCAACCGGGTGATGAATATGGGCCATGTGAACACGAATCTGGTGCGTTCGCCCCGTTTTCGGAAAGACGTTGATCAAAGTTGCAGTCCGGAATCGTTCTTCAATACGGTATTCTGTTTCTGCCTCCCGGGGATGGGCTGTTCGTGAGGATATTTTTTTCCGGTTGATGCGGTCCCGTCCGATTGCCAGGTTGATTTTCCCCCCTTTTTTTACCTTTCCACAAACAAAAGCAAGATATTTTTTGTCAATCGTGTGATTTTTGAACTGCTTCGATAAGGCTTGATGGGCGGCATCTTTCTTTGCAATCACCATGACGCCAGAGGTTTCCTTATCCAAACGGTGAATAATTCCGGGACGTTCCCTGCCGCCGATCCCGGCCAGATCACGGCAATGGTGGAGCAGGGCATGGACCACCGTCCCTTCATCGTGTCCCGGTGCAGGGTGGACCACCATCCCGGCTTCTTTATTGAGAACCAGAAGGTCTTCATCTTCGTAGAGAATGTCGAGAGGGATTGCCTCCGGGATTAGATCCAGCGGCGCCGGAGGGGGAACTTTAATATCAATCCGGTCTCCCTTTTTCACCTTGCAGCTTGCACGTGTCGGCATCCCGTTCAAACAGATTTGCCCCTCTGAAATCAGCTTTTGAATGCGTGACCGGGTCAGCGGGACGCCGCGCTGAATCAAGTAAAGATCAATCCGTTCCAGATGATTTTCAGTTGAAACAGCAATGGGCAAGGGAGGGAATGAAGACATTTCAACAACACTTGGATATTCAGCAGAGAATAAACAGCGGGAAGGTACCATAAAATAGGTAAAAACAGAAATAAAAAGTGGGTTTCAACGGATGGACTCAAACGAGAAAATACTTGAGAGAACCATCCCATAGATCAATTTTATGGTGATTATTACCATGAAAAAGGGTACGATACGCGCAAACATTGAGACTGTTTAAATTGCTTCAAAACAAGATTGCACGCCTCACACTGCTGACGATATTCATCTTGTTCTTCGGAGCGGTCGGTTTAAGCTACTTTGAAAATATACCCTCTCTCGTGGATGCCATCTGGTGGAGTTTTGTAACAATCACAACCGTGGGTTATGGTGATGTCACGCCGACCACGCTGGGGGGACGGATTACCGGCGTCATCGTCATGGTCTTCGGCATCGGCATCCTCGGCATGTTTACGGCGACGGTCGCCAGTATTTTTGTGGAGGGGAAACTGAGCGAAGGAAAGGGAAAGAAAGGCGTGAAAGTCAAGGGACATTTTCTAATCTGCGGCTGGAATTACAAGGTCGCGGAAATTGTTGAAGAAATGCGGGCGGACCGGAAGGCTAAGGACAAATCCATCGTCCTGATTGCCGATCTGGCAGAAAAACCCCTTGACGACCCTTACACCTTTTTTATCTCGGGAGAAGTCAATGTAGAAACCCTGAAAAAGGCAAACCTCTCCGAGGCCTCTGCCGTCCTGATTACTTCAGATGACCAACTGGATTCTTACGCGCGGGATGCCAAGGTTGTTTTTAATACGCTCACCATTCGGACGGTCAGGGAAGATATCTACATTTGTGCCGAAATCTCGGACGCAAAAAATATGAAGCATTGCAAAATGGCCGGCGCAAATGAGATTATTGTGATTGGTGAATTAAGCAGTAATCTACTGGTGCAGGCCGCCCTGGATCATGGCATCACTCAGATTATTTCAGAACTGGTGAGCAATCGATTTGGCAACGGACTCTACAAGATCAAGCCGCCGGAACATCTGGTCGGCAAGACCTTTATCGAAGTCCTCTCCATCTTGAAAGATGAGAAGAATGCCATTCCAGTGGCAATTGCCTCAAATGGATCAGATCGCCTTTTGTCGAATCCACCCAGAGAGTATACAATTCAGTCCGATGATGTGCTGGTGATTATTTCAGAGGGACGACCTCATTTTTAATAAGCGTTTAATCTAAGGGAGTGACGCAATGTCTGAAAATTTTCAAAAAGTAAAAGGGTATTTGCAGGACTTGGGATTTGGGATCTCCAGTGAAGATGTCACGGAAGAACTGGTGGTCATCGATGATGAAGAGAAGGGAATCAAAAACCTGGTCATCGACTGCGAGGACCCAATCCTGATCATCGAACAAAAAATTATGGCCGCACCAAAGCAAACCGATCCTTTTTTCAAACGGCTGCTTCAACTCAACCGAACCCTGGTTCACGGGGCTTTTGTGCTGGACGACAAAGCTGAAAACATCCTCTTCCGGGACACGCTCCAGTTGCAGAGCCTGGATCTGAACGAATTAGAAGGCTCGATCAACTCCTTAAGCCTTGCCCTGGCGGAAAATGCAAACGAATTGATCGGGTTCAGCAAAGAGTAGGCATTCAGGAAACACCTTAATATACAGACCATGTAGGAGGAAATAAGATGGCAGGAATCTTTCAAAGACTTTTTAAAGTGGGCCAATCCGAGGCCCACAGCGCGATTGACAAATTTGAAAATCCGATCAAGATGACCGAACAGGGCATCCGGGATCTGAAGAAGGACATGCAGGATACGATGCGAAGTCTGGCAGAAGTCAAGGGGGTTTCTATCCGTTTAAAACGGGAGGCGGAAGAAAACAAACGGCTGGCGGCAGACTATGAGCGAAAGGCCATGCTGCTCCTGCAAAAAATGCAGGGCGGTGAACTTGATGCCGCACAGGCGGAACGGCTTGCCACCGAAGCCCTGAGCAAAAAAGAAGACGCCAGTCAGAAGGCTGTTCGCCTGACCCAGGACTGGGAGCGCCAGGACAAAATGGCAGGACAGCTTCAGCAGAATGTCGAAAAACTGAAATCGACTGTTTCCACTTACGAAAACGACTTGATCACGCTCCGCGCACGGGCGAAAACCGCAGCAGCGACGAAGAAGATCAACCAGCAGTTGGCAAAAGTCGATTCGTCCGGAACGATTGCCATGCTGGAAAAAATGAAAAATAAGGTTGAAGAAGACGAGGCGCTGGCCGAATCCTATGGTGAAATCGCCGCCGTCGATAAAAGCGTAGACGACGAGATCAATGCCGTCCTCTCCAGTGGACAAAGCCCGGCAACCAGTGATCAACTCCTGGCCTTGAAATCGAAAATGGGCATTACCTGATGTTGGCCGTTTTCTCCAACCCCCAACAGCGTGCAAGGATGAAAACATGACGGCGATGATCCTCATCCTGCTGGGTGTTTGCGGCGTGGCCTACTACATGATGCAGAAAAAAAGTGCCCGAACCACAGAGCCTAAAAATCCAATCTCGCCGCCACCGTCCTATTCAAAAGATGAACTCCGCATTGAAAATGTCGCGGCGGGGGGCATGGTCCATGTCTCCGGAATCGGCCCCGACATGGATGAATTTGATGTGACTATTCTCGCCAAACATCTCTATCGGGAGGGAGGCGCTTCCTGGCATGAGCTGGAGGGGGAAGCAGGACACGGCAAGGTCTGGATCGACCTTGAAGAGGATGACGAACTCGAACTATCCATTACCCTCAAAAAAATGAAACTCCGCGATATCGGCCTTTCAAAAAAGTTGCTCAAAAAAATCGACGATGACGAAGAAGGGCAATTAACCTATGAAGGCGAAACCTATTATTACGAAGACTCAGACGAAGCGACCTTCTATAAAAATGGAGACGAGGCAACCGGAGAACGATTTTACTACTGGGATTTTGAAAACGACGACGGAGACAAGTTCGTCGGTGTTGAGCGGTGGGACGACGGCTCGTATGATGTCTCCTACAGTGAGCCGATAAAGTCACATCAGGTCACTGTTTACAGTTTAAAAAAATAGGGAGAGATCTGGCAGATGGAAAATATGGGCTTTGAAATCTTGCATGGGGGGAGTTTGATTCTCCT
>JBHHWW010000006.1:0-31428 GCA_046756725.1 Nitrospiria bacterium
GAAAACTTATGTGCATTTACAAAAATCACACAAAACCCTTGTCAAGTGTTTTTTTTGCTGAACAGTTACAAAAAATCTTTATATTCAGATAGTTATTGATGCGGTTGAATGACCGCTTACTTGGCACGTGAAAAGGAGAACAGAGAGCTCAGAAAAAATATGGTCAGATTTGAGACTGAAAAATCCGTTTTCTCAAATCATATTTTAAAAGAAGGCGTTGCAGGCTGCGGCGGTCTTTCCCGGCATTTTTTGCGGAAAGAGTGATGTTCCCATTATTTTCGGCCAGAAGATTGACAAGATAACGCCGCTCAAATTGCTCGATGGCTTGGGTTTTTGCCTCCCGGAAGGAGATGTTTAGTGACGGAGTTTCAACGTAGACAAAGGGAAGATCGATATTTTCAGGACGAATTATCGGAGCGGAACTCAGGACATAAGACCGATGAATCGTCCCTTCTAATTCGCGAATATTGCCGGGCCAGTCGTAAGCCATCAACTTCTGAATGGCACAGGAGGAAAGAAGATGCGGTTTAAGGGAATAACGGTTTTTAAACTTATTCAAAAAATGCTCTGCCAATACCGGGATATCTTCAAGCCGGTCACGAAGTGGTGGCAGCGTGAGGGAAAGCGGATTGAGACGATAATACATATCTTCCCTGAAACGCTTTGCCTTCACTTCCCATTGGAGATTTTTATTGGTGGCGGCAATGATACGGACATTGGCGGTCCGGGTTGCGCCGCCTCCCAGAGGACGATATTCCTGATCCTGAAGAAAGCGGAGGAGCTTGACCTGGGCGGAAAGGCTCAGGGCATCGACCTCGTCTAAAAAAAGGGTGCCGCCTTCTGCCTCAACGAGGAATCCATTTTCCGCAGTCGCCGCATCGGTAAAAGCCCCCTTTTCATGCCCGAAAAACTCATTCTCAAAGAGGTGATCCGGGATGGCGCCGCAATTGACCGGGACAAAGGGCATCTCCCTTCTCGGACCTTCCATATGGATGGCCCGCGCAAAAAGTTCTTTCCCCGTCCCCGTTTCTCCGAGGAGGAGAAGGGTTGCATTAATCGAGGCAAAAAGCGGGATACTTTCCAGCACATCCAAAAAAGCCCTGCTTTCTCCAACCAGCGTTTTAAATCGAATCGCAACACCAGTATTCCCTTGATTTTTTGTCTTAAAAAAGCGCTGAATGCGCGGTAAAAAATCGACCTCGCCGAAGGGACAGGAAAGGTAGTCGTCCAGTCCATTTTTAAGTAATGAAGTGACATCTCCTGAACCAATCCCCTGATTGCAAAACAGCCCCAGAATAGGCGTATGCATCCACTTGCAATGGACCCTCCGTATGACCTGTACGGGGTCTTGCATCAAAGAACAAGGCCATATGACAATCAGCACGGGCGGCGGCCCTTCCTGACGAAAGGGAAGGGAACTTGAATGTTGAAGAAGACGATGGCCTGAAAACGACTGCTTAAGAAGATACTGGAAATCAATCCCTTTTTTGGTATGGCAAAGAGCTTCCCCTTGTTTCACAACCAGTACAGAACGAGATTCCATTTCACCACCCAAGCGAACCGAGAGACATCAAGAAGTCATGAATCTAAATATAACGCCTCTGAATCTTATTTTGAATTTGAATATACGAAAACTAAATATTTTCGTCAAGAAGGACGCCTCTTAAAATGTGAACATCGACAGCAGAAATCCCCGTTTGAAAAAATAAATAAGTTGAAACTTCAGGAGAAGTCTTGTAGAAACTTGTGCGGATGACGATTTTTATCATATTGAACACTTTGCTTTAAGTAAGGAGATTCACTCATGGGTATGACGTTTGAAAAACTGTCGGGACCGATCTATCCGGCTTACCTCCGTGTCGGAGATTATTCCATCGCCCTGGAGCCGGAACTTATACAATCACTGCAAGAACATCTCCATAAAGAGGCCGCCAAATTTTTAGAGATGCTGATTGAAAAAGTGGCTGTCAACCGTTACCTCCGTGAAATGATCCAGGCGGAAATCGGGGAAGGAACCGATCAGGAAGCGATTATCGGCGGTCTTAAAGTCGGGCTTCGGGCGCTTTAGAATCTTTCTGACAGTGGCACAAAAACCCTGGTCTTGCTCCCTGTGTATTTGCAGCGAGGACGGATTAGTCGGTTGTTGTCATGTTGTTCAATGATGTGCGCAGTCCAACCGGCAATCCGGCTACAGACAAAGAGGGGCGTGTAAAGAGAAATCGGCAAGCCGAGCAGCCAGTAGACCGATGCCGTGTAGAAATCGAGGTTTGGATAAAGGCCCTTTTCTTCACGCATAATGTGCTCGATTTCTACAGACATTTTGAACCACCGTTCATCGCCCTTCTTCTTTCCAAGCGCTTGCGAATAACCTTTGATAATGTCTGATCTGGGATCGCCGCTTCTCAAAACACGGTGCCCGAATCCCATAATCCGTTTTTTCCGTTTCAGCCGTTCCATCACATATTTCTGAACACGACCTGATTGATCAATTTCGATCAACATCTCCATCACCGCCTCATTGGCGCCGCCATGCAGAGGCCCTTTGAGGGTGCCAATTGCAGAGGTAACGGCCGAATGAAGATCGGACAAGGTCGATGCGGTAACCCGTGCAGAAAAGGTGGAGGCATTCAATTCATGTTCGGCGTAGAGAATCAGGGAAATATTCATAATCTTCACAGAAAAAGGGTCGGGCTGTTTTCCAGTGAGCTGTCGCAGGACGCGTTCCGCATGAGAAACCGCCGGTTCAGATAAAAGCCGCATACCTGCCTTTTTCGGAAATTGAATGGCCTCAAGAAGTGCTGGTATTTGCGCAATCAGGCGAGTGGCTTTTCTGAGGTTCGCGGCATGTTTATTAGATTGGCAATCAGGGTCATGGATGCCCAGGGTCGCAATCCCGACTTTTAAAAGATCCATCCGGTTTGCCGACGGCGGGAACGCGCTCAGAAAATTTAAAGACTGTTCTGGAATGCGAGGAGCCTGAAAAAGCGTTTCTTTAAACTCAGCAATGGCCGAGGGAGATGGAAGCGCACCCGTCAAAAGAAGAAACGCCACCTCTTCAAAAGAAGCCTGCAATGCCAGGTCTTCAATGGCGTAGCCGCGATAGCTGAGGCCGCCCGTGGTATGGCTGACTTCACAAATGGCAGATTCACCCGCCAGCACCCCTTCCAATCCATGATAAATGCGTTCGGTCATTTATTTCGGGGCCTTTTGTTACAGATCTGCCCATTTCCGGCCATCTTCTAATCTTCTTTTTCAAATACATCGTAGTGAAGCAGGTGATAGAGGTCATCCCGCTTCTGCATTTTGTCCAACATATTTTTGGATGTCCCGTTCTGTTTCAAAACCGCCAATCCTGTTTCCATCGATTTTGCGGCCAGTCGGAAAAGTGTCATGGGAAAGAGGACGATGCGATATCCCAAAGCAAAAAGCGCCTCCGCAGGAAGGGCCGGGCTTTGCCCGAATTCGGTCATGTTTGCCAGCAGCAGTCCCTTGACGGATCGGGCAAATATTGAAAATTCCTCAGCCGATTTCAAGGCCTCGGGAAAAATAATATCTGCCCCGGCATGGCGGTATGCGCAAGCCCGCTGGATCGCATCATCAAGACCCGTGACACCTCGTGCATCGGTTCTCGCAATAATCAGAAAATCCGGATCCTGCCGCTCTTTAACCAAGATCTGTATTTTCCGGACCATGTCTTCCTCATTGATCAGGCTTTTTCCTGAGAGGTGCCCGCACCGTTTTGGAAACTGTTGGTCTTCGATCTGAATCCCGGCAACGTCGGCGGACTCAAAAACCGACAAGGCGCGAAGCAGATGCAGGCCTTCGCCGAACCCGGTATCGGCATCGGCAATCGCAGGAATTTTGACCGCTTGGGTGATGTGTTGTACTTGGGTAATGACCTCTGTCAGTGTCAGAAGCCCGATATCAGGCAGACCGGCCACGCCATTGGCCAACCCCGCTCCGGAAAGATAGACCGCTTCAAACCCGGACCGTTCGATTAAAAGCGCTGAGAGTGCGTTAAAGGCCCCCGGCAGAATGATGTTTCTTTTTTGAAGCAGTTGACGGAACCGTCTTCCGGGTGAAGTAATTTCTCTGGCAGACACAACGGATTCCCTAGATTATTAAGTCTCTTCAAACAGACTGCCCTGCATTCTGTTTTACGGGTTTTTCCTGCTTTTCAGAGAACCACTTTCGGATTCCCACAAATAGCCCCGCCGCCCCTCCGATGAGCGTGGCATTGAGTCCAACCGCAAGGCTTCTTTCATAGAGCATTCCAAGGAAAAACCCGATCAATGCACACCAGAGCGTCGATTTTAGTATGATATTTTTTCGACGAATTTTGGAAACTTCACCGTCGATTTTGAGAAAATACTCATCAACAAGCGTTTTACTCAATACAAGTGCGTTCACAGATTCGGACAATCTCTGGATCGATGAAATGGCGCCCGTCTTTTTTTTCGAGACGTTCAGCGTGAGGTTTTTGAGGATACTTTCTACTTTTGAAAAACGCGGATCAGAAAGCACTTTTTGTCCTCCGCGATAGAGCGCTTTTAGATTAGATACACGCTCGGATATCTGTTCCAGAATCATCTTCATTTCTGCTTGAAAGAGACCTTTCTCAGATGGCTGCATTGTTCTGATTTGCTTAATCACCGATTCAGCCATTTTTGCGGCATCCAGAAAATCAAAATAGCTGTCACCACAGAGCATTTTTTTTGATCGTGAGATGGATTCTAGTTGCGTTTGAACTTTCTCTCTGATTTCTGAAAAAATAGACTGAACCTTCAGAGATGCCTCTGTTAAGTTCTTAATTTCTGCATCCGTTTCTGAAAAAGAAGCCTTGATGTTTGAGAGCGACGCATCCCAGTTTTCAAATACCTCGTGTAAATGCTCATCGGATGATTTCAGTGCGTCTTCCGCCTGGGAGACCAGATCCTGCGCCGTTTCCTTTTGTCCCTGAAGAAGACGGTCAAGAAATACAAGCGTTTGTTTCTCCTGGAAATCCCCGTCTCCGGCAACCCTTAAAGAAAAAAAGCGATCCTTTTGAATCGCTTTCTTCAAAAAAGAAAAAGCCTTGTCTGCTTCGCCCTTCGCCATCCAGATTTTGGCTGACAGATAGAGACACTCCGATGATTCCGGCCGTAGATCCAGTGCTTTACTGATGTATAGAGCTGCTTCTTCCATTCTGCCAAGACAATAAGACGCCCAGGATGCCGCCAGAGAAAGGGCTGAAACTTCATTGGGACAATCCGGTTCTGCCCCCTCAGCAGCCTTTAAGAAAGAGGATTCCGCTTTTTCAATATCCACTAAAGAAATGTCACATCCAACAAAACCCAGCTCCAGACAGCCCTTCAGAGCATAGAGCCGCCATCGATAAGGCGCCACGTCTTCGTCTTCTATCTTGTGAAGGGTCTGTATCAGGCTGTCCATACAGACGGCATAACGTTTTTTCTGGAAGTGCTTTCTTGCGAGATCGAATCCTTTTAAAATGGTTTCTTCTGTCGTCGATTGATCAGATGTTTTTAATTGACCAAAAGAGCGATTCATTGCTTCAAGGTGTGAGATCAATTCTCCCAATCTCTGATCAAAGGTGACTCTAAGCCCCAAGCCCGCATTGGCTTCCTTATCGATCTTGAATAAAAGAATCTCCTTTTCCTGACTGGAGGCAGGGCTCGTCCTGCCAATTAGCCGGTCCAGGGCTTCCACAGAAACAATCCGGCTTCTTAAATTGCAAAACACCTCCAGGGCAACCTCATCCCGTTCGAGGTGGATTGAAGAAATAAGATGGCCCTGAGAACTTCTGTCCCGAATATAATCGGCATAGGATTGCTCAGAGCCATGATAATAAAAATAACTCAGTTTCTGAAAAAGAGAGAGGAAGTCACCCATTGATTTTTCTTCCTCAAAGTGCCAAAGCCGGTTCAGAACTTCCCGTATTTTTTTCGTTGACAGGAGCGGTCCGGCCAATCGATGAAATTTTTCTTCTACCGTTTCATCCGTCATCGGGTTTCGGGGGTGCCCGATTGGATGATCCACTCGTTTTTTATGAAGCGTTCCCTGACATCTGATTTCTACAATATTGGCAATCGCTTCCGGGTAAATCTTGGAAAGCGCTGGATCTGCCTTGACTTCAACCCGTTGGATCAGCCGACGAAGCGCAGGATCGCGAAGATGTTCCGCATTGAACTGTTCAAGCCCCACTTTCCCATCTCGCAGGGCAGCGGCCACGCAATAGGGGAGAGAATGGTCTGCTGTCTCCCGCGTTTCCGGATGCCACTTTTGCGGGTCGCGCCCGATGATTTCATGCGAGACATCCGATGTCCGTACCTGGATTGCTTGAATGCCGTCTATCATCTCATTTGAAAGGTTTTTACGCAATGCCAATGCCGCATGGACAGCGCTCTGCGCGTGGTATTCAACGGGGTAATATTTGATGTAAGTTTCCATAATTTTGAAGGGTCCTTCCGAATGGAGTTCAGGCAGGTCAAAGGGACCGGAAACGGTCTTCATAAAACCCTTTTCTCCCTCAAAAATGGGTGCCGGGCCAGTCATTCCAAAGTCTGCCAGCTTTGCCGCAAAAAGGCCGTTTCGGGCCGCGTTCGCAAAGGCGGCGCCCTTCCACATCGAAAGTGCGCCAACGCGTGTCTGGCGAAGGGCATTATTGGCGGTGCCCGCAAGACCCAGTGCATGGATTGTTTTTTCTTCAGAAAGGTGCCAGAGTCCGGCTGTCACCAACGCCGTTGAAAAAGAACCGTAAGTGACATGATCCCAACCTCTGGGACGAAGCGCCGCCGCATCGCAGAGGCGGCACTGGATTTCATACCCAAGCAGGATTGCGGAGATCACCTCCCCGCCCCCACAGCCTGCCGTTTCAGCGGCAGCCAGCGCCG
Organism: Nitrospiria bacterium; assembly: GCA_046756725.1. Classification (GTDB taxonomy): domain Bacteria; phylum Nitrospirota; class Nitrospiria; order SBBL01; family JAADHI01; genus JBHHWW01. The sequence goes on from JBHHWW010000006.1 coordinate 6,891, forward strand.
TAGAGATATTGTCACTCGGGTGGGCAGGTTCTTTTGAAAGATAGGTATCATTATAATCAAGAACCCGGACCGCAGTCCCCAAAACAAAAGCGGCCAGATCGGGAGATGTTTTTATCTTGCTTCCCAGGATCGTCGCACTGTGAATAGACACACCCGACGCGACTGGAACGCTTTCCGCCACTTTTCGTGCAATTTGTACCGGCTGACTTTGCCAACCCCCGAGTGCACAGGCAAATGTATCAATCAATCGGCGCTTAACCTCGTGGACCACTTCCGGGGGAATTTTTGTGTAGGAAAGGTTCTGACTATAACGTGCAAGACGTCCTGCAAGTGTCTCAGAATCGATCATTTTAGAACTCTTTTCAGTCCATTCAATGTGGACTCCTTTAGTTTACAAAACCCTTCTAAATTATGTCAATCTGGTTTAGAATATAGGTAAATTTTCTTTAAAAACAATTGGTTTAAGAGGATTTTTCGGGTAGTGTCCCCCAGACATGAAAAATGTTCAGCAAAGGAATTTTAATGAATCATCCACAACAGTCATCAACAGACCGACAAACCTTGACAGAAAAGATCAAAATACACGCCCTGGCACTGGGTTTTGATCAGGTTGGCATTGCCTCTGCCGAGCCGGTTCTGGCAGCAGGGCGTCACTTTCTGAATTGGCTCACAGATGGTTTTGAGGGAGAGATGGCTTACTTGCGAAAAAAACCGGAAAACCGTTTTGATCCAAAAAGACGTTTTCCAGAAGCAAAAACGGTCATTTCACTGGCATTCAATTATTATCAACCACTTCCTGAAAAAGAGAATGATGATAGCAATGGCGCCTCATTCGGAAAAGTTGCCCGCTATGCCTGGGGAGAGGACTACCACCAGATTATTGAAAAGAAACTGGCTGTGCTGATTGCGTTTATCACCAAACAGGGAGGCACCTGCTGGAAGGGATATGTAGACCATGGCGCCCTGCTGGAGAAGGCTTATGCCGTGCGGGCAGGGCTGGGATTTATCGGAAAAAATACACTGCTGATTACGCCCGAATTCGGGTCATGGATCTTTCTTGCCGAAGTCATCAGCACGCTGGACCTTGTAGAAGATGTGCCTGATCCGCCCCGTGCAACTTCAACCTCTCAGTGCGGCGCCTGCACGCGCTGTATTGATGCCTGCCCGACCGGCGCCATCACAGCGCCTTTTCGTCTGGATGCCCGGCGCTGCATTTCCTACCAGACGATTGAAAACAAGGGACCGTTTTCGGAAGAAGTGATCCCCAACCTGAAAGGGTGGATTTTCGGATGTGATATCTGCCAGGAAGTGTGCCCTTTCAATCGGCAAGCCAGACCGACAAATGAACAGCGATTGTCACCCGAAACAGGTGCCGGCCCGAAGCTGCGGCTGGAAGACATTGAAAACATCCCGGACAACGCAGCTTTTAAAGAAACCTACAAGAGAAGTCCGCTCCTAAGACCAAAACGGAAAGGTTTGCAGCGAAATGCCGCAACCCTGCGTCTTGCCTCTTTGGAATAGATCCCTCGTCTTCATCCAAACTGATTTTGGAATTTCACTCAATAATGTCAGATATTAATCAACAAAAATCCATTTAATGCCAAATATTCGTCATAAAACAACAAAAATAATGTAATATTTCCTTAATAATTACATGATTTCAATCTCTTATAATTTTGTTTCTTGCTTCCTTCTCCTTTGGTACACCAACTGCATTCTTCAGCTTAAATTTTTCCTCTCTGAAAAATATTAGGGAGACCAATAAGCCCGATTGTTGGAAAAAATAGGAGTCTAGTATGCGAATACTCTTAATTGAACATGAACAGACTTACGGAGGAACCCTCCGTGAGAATCTTAGACAAGAAGGGTACACCATTGATTGGCTTCCTGATAATACATCCTTTTTTGACATATTAGAAAGTGATCAATTCCAGATAATTATATTTGACATCGATTTTCCAGAACTAGACTGGATTAAAACGCTAAAACAGATTCGAAAAAAAAGAGCACAGATTTACATCATGGCTTTAAGTAACCGTAACAGCGTTTCTGAACGTGTCATTGGACTTGATGCCGGTGCAGATGATTTTTTGATCAAACCAGTCAGTGAATCTTGATGAACTGGATGCCCGTTTGCGTACCGTTATACGCCGGTGTGGGGGGTGTGTCGTCGATAACGATATCACCTTTGAAAATATTCGATTAAACCTGAAAACCAGACGTATCACCTATAAAGGCAAAAATCTCCATAAACGGCAAAGAGTTTTTGTTACTGAGAACGTACTGGCATCTATGAAATCCTCCCAATCAGGAGTGTGATCAAGTCTCTTATCCTGCAAAACCCGGAAGCCGGACGGATCAAAACAAAAGCGATCGAAATGGGATTGGAAACTCTAAGGGAAGCCGGTTTTCAAAAGGTCGGTAGGGGGATAACAACCGTAGATGAAGTCATCCGCGTCACACAAGAGGAAGATTAAAACTTGTAGGAATTGACGGCATGACTCCATACGAAAAGCTCTTTCAGTATTTCTATGGATTGAAAATTGTAAACAATGCGACGTTTTCTAGCATAACGTCCGTCGCTTCTTCTTGGGTCAATCGCCTCTTTTTCCAACTTCTTATAGACCTCTTCAAATCTCATCAGTCATGTCTCCTTCATCCATTTTGTCCGTCTCATTTCACCCCCTTTCTGAAGGGAGAATAAACCGGTTAACCCGTTACAGCGGACAACAATCCCGGCGTTGACAAGGAAGGTCTCTTACGGTAAATTTACCGATCGTTTGAGAATGGATCTATTAGTGCTTGGGGAGATATGAATCGATGCGAAGATTAAAGGTCTTTTCCGGAAATTCGAACCTCGTGCTTGCAAAAGAGATTACTGATTACCTCGGTATCTCGCTCGGACAGTCCACTGTTTCCACTTTTAGTGACGGAGAAATCTACCTCAAGATTGAAGAAAATGTCCGCGGCAGCGATGCTTTTGTGATTCAGTCTTTTTCAGACCCGGTGAACACCAATATCATGGAATTGCTGGTTTTGATGGACGCGCTGAAACGGGCGTCTGCAAGAGAAATGACCGCGGTGATTCCCTACTATGGATATGCCCGGCAAGATCGAAAAGATCGACCGCGTGTACCGATTACAGCCAAGTTGGTCGCAGATTTAGTCGTCACATCAGGCGCCCATCGGGTGTTGACCATTGATCTTCATACCGGTCAGATCCAGGGTTTTTTTAATATTCCGGTTGACCACCTTTATGCCAGTCCCGTACTCCTCGAATACTTTCAAAAGAAGAAATTTGACAACCTTGTGGTGGTTTCTCCCGATGCCGGCGGCGTCGAACGTGCGCGGGCCTTTGCAAAACGGATGGATGTCGGTCTGGCCATTATTGACAAACGAAGAGAAGGGCCCAATCAAACAAAAATTATGAACATTATCGGAGATGTCGTTGATCGGGACATCCTCATTTTAGACGATATGATTGATACGGCCGGAACCATTTCGCAAGCTGCCATTGCCATCAAAGAAAAAGGCGCGCGACGAATTCTCGCAGGTTGTACACATCCCGTTTTTTCCGGCCCCGCGATTCAACGATTAAATGATGCACCCATTGACGAAATCGTCGTGACAAACACCATTCCTCTTAAAGGGAAAGAGGACGATTGTAAAAAAATCACGCCTCTGTCAATTGCCGCTCTCCTGGGAGAAGCGATTAAGCGGATTCATGAAGAAGATTCGGTCAGTTCACTTTTCGTGTGAAAGACCCTCAACAAAAACGAAATAGATAAATTTTAACGCCAGTTGGAAGGCATTTATATCAGGACTTATGTGAAGGAGAAAACATGCAAAAAATAGAAATTAAAGGTGAGTATCGAAAAGAGGCGGGAAAAGGGATCGCGAGGCGGCTCAGAATGAACAAAAAAATTCCTGCGGTCATTTACAGCAAAGGAACCTCTACCCTTTTGACCGTCGATCCAAAAGAAGTCATCAAAATACTTCATTCCACTGCTGGAGAAAATGCCCTGATTACCCTCAAGATACTTGAAGAGAGAGAAAAAGAAGTCGGTACGCATGTTGCGATCCTCCGTGATTTCCAGGTCGATCCCATTAACGGTGCCATTCTTCACGCCGATTTTTTTGAAATTTCGCTGTCAGAACCCATTGTTGTAAAAGTGATTGTAGAAATCACAGGAAGCATCCCGGTGGGTGTCAAAAATGACAGCGGGGCGATTCGACATGACCTCCGCGAGCTTGAGATTCGCTGTCTGCCATCCCTCATTCCTGACCACATTCAGGTCGATGCCTCAAACCTGGGGGTTGGAGAGGCCATCCACGTAAAAGATGTTCTTCTGGCGGAAGGGATTGAAATGATGACCGATCCGACACTTCCGGTTGTTTCTGTGACAGCGACGATCTCAGAAGAAAAACTGGAATCGCTTATCGCTTCCCCAACAGATGCAGGGATGGAAGAAGCAGATGCCGAGGCAGCGGCTGAGACGCAGGATGAAAAAAAATAAAGTGTTTTCATGGCCATCCCTTATTTCCTCCTAAAGTTCAGGCGATAAGGGCCGGTGATGAAGCTCGTTGTCGGCCTGGGGAACCCGGGAACCGCTTATGAAGAGACACGGCATAATATCGGTTTCTGGTTCCTGGATGCTTTTGCCAGGAACCATCGCATCTTTTTCAGAGGGAAAAAGGGAGGCAGCATCATCGGACGTGGGCATTGTTCAAGTCCTTCCGGAAAAATTGATTTCATCCTGGCGAAACCTCAGACTTATATGAATTGTTCGGGACGCGCTGTCCGGAGTCTCCTTACTTACAATCATATTTCTGTTTCTGATCTCATCCTCGTGTTTGATGACCTGGATCTCGATTGTGGCCGCATCCGAATCAGAAGGAAGGGTCGTCCCGGTGGACACCGGGGGGTGGCATCGGTTATCGAATCAGTGGGTACTGATCAGTTTGCCCGGATTAAGATCGGCATCGGACGAGATCCTCAGGAAGCAGTGGTCGATTACGTGCTTTCACCATTTCGAGAAGATGAGAAGAAATCCGTTCTGAAAGCCATTGAGAAGGGCGTCGCCTTGCTGCCCCTCCTCTTGGAGGGGCAGGTCACTGAGGCGATGAATCTTTGTAGCAAATCGGTTTAGACGAAAGTAATCAGGGAGCATGGGGCAACCCATGTCAGAAATAAATGGCCGTACAATGCGGAATTATTGGTCTACCGAATGTTGGAAAATCGACGATTTTTAATGCCCTGACGCAGGCAGATGCGCAGGTTGCCAACTATCCATTCTGTACAGTCGATCCAAATGTCGGGATTGTTGATGTGCCCGACAAGCGAATGAACTTCCTAACAAACCTTTACCATCCGAAAAAGCGAACCCCGGCCAACATGGCTTTTGTGGATATTGCCGGTCTGGTAGCCGGGGCCAGCAAAGGAGAAGGTCTAGGAAATCAGTTTTTGAGCCATATCAGGGAAGTGGATGCCCTGGTGCATATTGTCCGATGCTTTGATGACCCGGAGATTGTCCACGTCAATGGCTCTGTTGACCCGGTTCGGGATGTCGAATTGATCTCGACGGAGCTCATTCTGAAAGATCTGGAAACGCTTGAGAAACGCCTGACGAAAATCGGGAAGCAAGCCAAATCGGGTGCGAAAGAGGCCATCACGGAGAAAGATTTCCTGATCCGACTGCAAGAATGCCTGTCTCAGGAAAAACCCGTCCGAATACTTCAATTGTCGGAGAAAGAAGCGCCTCTCATGGAAGAGCTGAGGTTGCTCACGTGGAAACCGGTGCTCTATGTCGCCAATGTTCCGGAAGAAGATATTGAAAAAGGCAACGCCTATTCCCATCAACTCATGGCCCTTGCCAAAGAGGAAGAAACAGTATGTCTTGTCATCAGTGGGCAGATCGAATCAGAAATTGCGGCCCTGTCGGAGGAAGAAAGCGCCCTCTTTTTAAAAGACCTCGGACTGGAAGAAACCGGCCTTGCGCGTTTGGTGCGGGCTTCTTATCAGATGCTGGGCTTGATTACTTTTTTCACCGTCGGTGAAGATGAAGTCAAAGGATGGACCATCCACAAAGAAACATCGGCTGTCGAGGCCGCCGGAAAGATCCATTCCGATATTGCCCGTGGATTTATCCGGGCAGAGACCTTCGGCTATCAGGATCTTGCGGCGCAGGGGAATGCACAAGCGATCAAGGAGAAAGGGCTTCTTCGACTTGAAGGCAAGGATTATCGGGTTAACGACGGAGACTGCATTTATTTTCGCTTCAATGTCTAAAGCATATTCCGGCTTCTTTTCTCTGAGGCGCTAACCCTCGTCTCCCTCTCTGCGCTTTGGCTTATTCCCTCTTGCCCCATTGATTTTATGGCGTAACCATTGGTCCACGGATATAAAATGCCAACTGCTCCCTCTCTCACAGTCCGCTTCTTCGACAAAGTCGTTCTTGCGCGCCCTAAAATCATCTTGATGCTGATTGTCCTTTCTGTCTCCTTTCTCGCCATTCAGGCGAAAAACTTCCGTCTTGATGCCTCCGCAGATTCTCTCATTCTAGAAGATGATAAAGCCCTGCGGAGCACACGGGAGGTCATCAATCGTTACGGGGATCAAGATTATGTGGTTGTGACCTATGCGCCCAAGGGAGATCTTTTCTCCGATGCCACACTTAAAAACATCGCCAGTCTTCAAGCGGATCTGAGCCGACTGGAAGGGGTTTCCTCTGTTTTATCCATCCTGGATGCGCCCCTTCTGGAGAGTCCTCCGGTGCCGATCAAAGAACTCGCCAGCAACGTGATGACGCTTGAATCTGAGAAGGTCGATAAAAAACTCGCCCGCATTGAAATCCAGAACAGCCCGATTTACCAGAACCTTCTGGTCAGCCCGGACTTGAAAACGACCGCGATTCAAGTCATCTTTCCGGTCGATACCGTCGGGCGTGATTTGCTCAAACAACGAACCGACTTCAGAAAAAAGAAACGCAAAGAAGGATTGAACCCTACGGAAACTTCGGAATATGCCAAAGTGAAGGCCACTCTCCAACACCACCACGATGCCATGAATCAGGTCCGCCACAAAAATATTGCGGAAATCAGGGCGATCATGGCCCCCTACCGGGGAGATGCCGACCTCTTTCTCGGCGGGGTCAGCATGATTACAGACGACCTGATTTCTTTTATCAAAAGCGACCTCAAACTCTTCGGGGTGGGCGTCCTGTTTTTTCTCATTATCACGCTGAAGATTATTTTTCGCAGAAAACGCTGGATTATCATCCCGCTGATCTGTTGTTTTTTCTCTTCGATTTCAATGATCGGTTTTCTCGGCTTTTTCGGCTGGGAGGTGACGGTGATTTCCTCCAACTTTATTTCCCTGCAACTCATCATCACCATGGCGGTAACCATCCACCTCATCGTTCGTTACCGTGAGCTGGTCTCGGCATCTCCGGATCGGGAAAACCGAAAGATCATTCTGGAATCCGTCGTTTCGATGTTCAAGCCCTGTCTCTATGCCGCCCTCACCACCATTGCGGGATTCGCCTCGCTCGTCCTTTCGGAAATTCTTCCCGTCATTAATTTTGGCTGGATGATGATTGCGGGCATCACCGTTTCGCTGCTGCTCACTTTTCTTCTTTTTCCCTGTATTTTGATGTTCCTCAAAAAACCGCGAGTCCAGAAGGAAAATGAAACGAGCTTCCCCTTGACCTCCATCCTGGCCCGGTTTACAGAACATCGCGGCAGCCTCATCATGGTTACCAGCGGCATCACGCTCTGTATCAGTGTCGCCGGTATCTCAAGATTGATTGTTGAGAACAGCTTTATCGACTATTTCAAGCAGTCCACAGAGATCTATCAAGGCATGAAGGTCATCGATCAAACGCTCGGCGGCACCACGCCCTTTGATGTAACGATTGAATTCGGGACAGAATCTGGAGCCTCCGCAAAAGCGTCTGCACCCGTTTCCTTTGAATCTGAAGAAAGCACGCCAAATTCAGATGAAGAAGATGAAGACGAGTTTGATGAATTTGATGAATTTGAAGCCGCAGGAGATGCGGATCAATATTGGTTTACGACTGACAAAATGGACGTGATCAAGCGGGTCAATGATTACCTGGACAGCCTTCCGGAGACGGGAAAGGTGCTTTCCCTGGGCACCATGCTGAAAGTCGCCGAAAAACTCAACGATGGAAAACCGCTCGACAATTTCAAACTCGCCCTCCTCTATAAAGAACTTCCGCCGGATATTCGGGACATTGTGCTCACGCCCTATGTCTCCGTGGAGAACAACCAGGCCCGTTTCTCCATTCGTATCCGGGATTCCGAAAAATCACTGAAACGGGACCCGCTTCTGAAGAAAATCCGCTATGATCTGACCCATGACCTTGGTTTAAAAGAAGAGAAAGTGCAAATCACCGGCATGTTGGTTTTGTATAACAACATGCTCCAAAGTCTTTTTGACTCGCAGATTAGAACCCTCGGCGTCGCAGTTTTTGCCCTGGTATTGATGTTCCTTGTTCTTTTTAAGTCACTGAAACTCAGCCTGATTGCGATTGCCCCTAACCTTCTTTCCATCGGCATCGTGCTGGGCGTCATGGGCTGGCTCGGTATCCCCCTCGATATGATGACCATCACCATCGCCGCCATCAGCGTCGGCATTGCCGTGGACGACACCATTCACTACATTCACCGGTTTATGCACGAATTCCAGCAGGACCGGAACTACATCCAATCCATGTACCGCTGTCATGGGAGCATTGGACATGCTATGTATTACACATCCGTAACCATTATCATCGGGTTTTCGATCCTGACCCTCTCCAACTTTATCCCCAGCATCTACTTCGGCCTCCTGACCGGCCTGGCCATGTTCATTGCGCTCATCGCGGCCATGACCTTGCTACCGCAACTGATTATCTTAGTAAAACCACTCGGACCGGAGGAGGGATAGGAGCAGCATGGCCTTGTCGTTCCTATCCTTCCAAAATCCCATACAATCTTGTCAACGGGACTTCATCAAACGACAGAGTGTCCATTTGAATGTCAATACACCTAAGGAATACTCACGTTAAGTCGTAATTGGAGGCTGGGGGCACCCTGCCAAGCAACTGCCATTTTTCATACCGTATCTGAAATGTGACAGCGGTCCACTTTGAGATCACCTGGATGGAGATGGGCTTTTTACCGAGTAAAGCGATTAGACAACAACGACGGAATTATCGCTGTCGCCGTAAGAATTGGGAACGTACTTATCCGCTTTCCAGTCATTTTCCCAAGTTCCCTCATCAATTAGATATTTGAATTGATATTCTTTTCCTGACGGAAGATTCACAGTTGAGGTAAAACCACCTTTTTTCAAACGTTTCATCGGGATGGTATTTGCGTCCCAATTATTGAAGTCCCCGAGTAAAAGGACACGAGAGGCATTTTCTGTCGCCTCTTTCGGAAGTTCGAATTTTACCTTACAGACGGGTTTCGATTTTAAATATTTCTTGCTGAGACTCATGCTTTCTCCTATGGTTTTGTGTTGGATTAAAAGGGGATCGTTCAAAAAACTGATTCGATTTACCGCAATTAGCCGGTCGAGGTTAAGTATAGCAGGGAATCTCCCTGTGTAAAGATTTTTTTGCACGGATCGGCGAACCGCATGATGCAGCCCTGGGAAAGAGAAAGATCGTCTACGCATTCAAGGTTTATTTATTTAATTTATGGATATGAAGACCCGGCTTTATTTTGACAATTTACCTGCTCTATCATATACTTCTGAGATTTTTTGAGACTTCAGATGCCCGATAAAATGGATGAAAAATTAAGTGACGACCTCGATTATGACAAAGCGGAGGTGCAATCTGCAAAAGGCGTCATCAGTCAACTGACAAAAACCGCCAAGACCCTTAAAATCTATCTCTCGAATAATCCGATTCACAAAAAATTCATCAATGAGTTATCCGGCAAGTTCCAGCTGCACCTGGAAGACTATGGCCCGCTTCGCCTTCGGATCAGACAGTTTGAGCTGCTTTGTTCAGGACAGCCGGTTTATGAAAACATGAATCGACTTGAGAGCATTTCATTCAAGCTCTTTGTCGATGGTCTCCGGGAAATTTCTTTTCATCCCGGTCTTGAAAAAAAGGAAATCATCGAGTTACTGGCAGTGCTTGGAAAGACCGGGAACGGTGAGAACACGGACGATGACATGGTGACCCTTTTATGGGAAAAACACCTTAGCCATATTGACTACCTCGTCGTAGATGATCTGAAGGGAGAAGTCGAGGGAGTCGATACAGGCGATTGCAAAGAAATGCAGCACCAGAAACCTTCCGGCCAGCAACTTCAAGCCGTCTACCAAAGTGAGGTCATTTCTACTTCCGATCAGTTGTCCCCGAAAGGAATTGACGTTCCCGATTTGCATATTTTCAAGCTGACGGAAGGGGAAATTCAATCGGTCAAACGAGAACTTCGATGGGAAGAAGAAATTGACACCGTAAACGAACTGGAAGGGATGCTCTTCGACATTCTCCGAATGGAACGCGATCCGGGTCTTTTTTCTGAGACCCTCGACATTCTGGATGACGTCTTCCAACAACTTATGGCAAAAGGCGATTTTGAATATGCCAGAAAAATTCTCGAATTTTTATGGGAGATGCTTGATCCGGAAACAGGCCTGGATAAAACGCTTCTTTCTCTGACGCGAGAAGCGTTGACCCGGGCAGGCAGTGCGGAAAGGATTTCTCAGCTTCACTCGGTTTTGAATAGTATGTCCTCAGATCAATTGGATGCTTTCTTTCCCTTTATGATTCTTTTTCAAAAAGAAGTGATTCCGTCTGTGGTTGAACTGCTGGCATCGGTTCAGACCATGAAGTTGAGAAGAATTCTTTGTGACATTCTGGTCGAACTGGGTCGTGTCGATATTGAAACCATCATCGAAAACTTGAATGATCCACGTTGGTTTGTCGTCCGGAATCTAATCTACGTGCTGGGAAAAATTGCAGGAGAAATCGGAGAAGGTCAGATTGCCCGTGCCCTCCTGCCCTTGGTTCATCATCAGGAATCGAAGGTGCGGAAAGAGCTCCTGCACGTGATTGACGGGATGAAACAACCGACAACCACACGGCTCCTTGTCCATTTCATTTCAGACCCTGATTTATCGAACCGGATTTTCGCAATGAAAAGTCTGTCCAAAAAAGGCGTTAAAGCGGGATTTACACCACTCCTCGACCTCAGTGCATCCAAGGAATTTGACGCAAAAGTCCTCTATGAAAAAAAGGAAATCACCAACGCCATCGCCCGACTGGGAAAAGATGAAGCCATCCCGGAAATCCGGAAATGGCTCCACAGTCGCTGGCACATTTTCAAGAATTCAGCCAAGGAAGAAAAGGGGCTCTGTGCCGCAGCCGCTCTGCAGCGAATTGCTTCTCCTGCTGCAATAGACGCCCTTCGCGAGGGAAATACCTCACGAAACAAGACCATTCGGGAAGCTTGCCGTCAGGCGCTCCTTTCACTGGAAAATAAACAAAAGTAGCCGCCCATGTTTGGATACGACGAAGAAAATGCCCAACTCGGAAAAGAGTTGGTAAACCAGCTGGCGATTCTGATCAAAACCTGTCAGATCCATGACATACAGAACCGGGCACTGGAAAGGCCTGCCGACAAATTAAGGGAAACATTGGGCACCCTCTTTTTTGAAAGTTCGGAAGTCGCGCTGATCCTGGATGGCGAAGCCCTTTTCCTTGGAGAAACGAAGCTGAAGATCGACATTGACGGCTTCAGCAATTTGATGTTTTTGATTGAAGCAATGAAAGAACGGGAAGTCGGAAATATTACCTTCAACAAAGGCATTGACAAAGACAATCTTATTAAATTTGTCTTCTATTTTGCGAGCCTGGACGCCCACCTTCCAGAGCCTTTTGAGCGCTTGCAGTCTAAGTTGTTCAAGGCCTACTTAACCAATCCGGAAATCGAGATTTACGAAGAAACGAAAGAAAATGAGGCGCTTGAGGATATTTTTAAGAGCAACAGAGAACTGGCAAAAAAGACCTATATCAACACGGTGACCGCAGTTTCGGGGGTAATGGACAGTTTGAAGTTAAAACAGGCCGTGAGTCTCAGGCGGTCAAAACGGGTGGTTCAATCCATGGTAGACCTGATTCTTCAGGAAGATTCAACCCTCCTCGGCCTGACCAACCTTCGCAGCCATGATGAATATACCTATAACCATTCGGTCAATGTCTGCATCCTGGCTCTAGCGATCGGGCAAAGACTGGGATACCGGAAAAAAAGTTTAAGTGAGCTGGGCATGGCGGCGCTTTTTCATGACCTCGGAAAGTACAGCATCCCTTTAGAAATCCTGAACAAAGAAACCGACTTCACGCCCGAAGAATGGGTCACCATGCGAAGGCATCCGATCCTTTCCGTGAAAGAACTCGTCCGATTGAAAGGGGTTCATGAAATGGCCATTAAGGTCGCAATTGGCGCTTTTGAACACCATCTGAACTATGATCTTTCGGGTTATCCAAAACTTGCCAAACCGAGAAAATTGAGCCTTCTCGGTCGGATCGTCAGTATTGTTGATTGTTATGATGCCCTCACTTCATCCCGCGTCTACAATCGGATTCCTTTTGCGCCGGACAAGGCGCTTCGTTTTATGCTCAGCCGTTCCGGAAAGGCCTTTGATCCCGTTTTATTGAAGCTTTTCGTCAATGCCGTCGGGGTTTATCCCATCGGAACGCTGGTCATCCTGAATACAAAAGAAATCGGTATTGTTGCGGCCTCAAACCCGAATCCGGCGAAAGGAGATCGCCCCCGAATTCGAGTCATTCTGGATCCGTCGGGAAACGAGACGGGCGAAAAGATGATTGATCTATCAGAAGAAGATGCTAAAGGGCAGTTCCGTTATGAGATTGCAACCGTGATTGATGCGACCCGATATAAAATAGACGTCGGGCGGTATTTTCTCTAACCTGAACCCGGTGGATAATCCCGCTTGACTTCACCCCGATCTGTTACTACGCTTTAGTACATATCAAGGGAAATTTCTTGTCGAGAAAATGAATCTTTCAATCAGAAAATTACAGAGAGACTCCAGAAGGTTCAGTTCTGCCAGAGACCTGATTAAACGCATCCGTGTGTACACCCCGAATGCAGATGAAGCCCTTCTGATAAAAGCCTATGCCTTTGCAGATAAAGCGCACAAAGGACAGCGCCGTCGTTCCGGTGCCCCCTACCTTCAACATCCGGTCGAAGTCGCTGACATCCTGACACAACTTAAGCTGGACCCTTCCTCAGTCGTCGCCGGATTGCTCCACGATGTCGTCGAAGACACCCCCCATAGCTCTGAAGAACTACGACGGGAATTTGGGGAAGGCATTGCCTCTCTGGTTGCCGGCGTCACAAAAATTGGAAAGATTGTCTTTCGAAATGATCAGGAGAAACAAGCCGAAAATTTTAGAAAAATGATTGTCTCGATGACCTCTGATATCCGGGTTTTATTGATTAAACTGGCGGACCGGCTTCACAACATGAGAACACTTGATGCCCTGCCGCTTGAAAAACAGGAACGGATTGCGAGAGAAACCCTGGAAATTTACGCGCCGCTGGCAAACCGTCTGGGCATCGGCTGGTTAAAATCAGAACTTGAGGATCTCTGTCTTCGAGCGCTCAATCCAGATGTTCACCAGACCCTTCTCAAGAAAGTGAAGTCCAGTCGAAAACAACGCAATAAATACATCCAGTCAGTGGTCGAAAGGGTCGAAAAGGAACTCTCAGGCAAGGGTTTTGACTATCAGGTAACGGGTCGCTCAAAACATCTTTTTGGAATCTACCACAAAATGGAACGGCAGGGCATCCCTTTCGAAGAGGTTTTTGACCTGATGGGAGTGCGAATCTTAACGGATACACTGATGAGCTGTTACGGGGTTCTGGGGTTGATCCATTCACTCTGGCGCCCTGTTCCAGGTCGATTCAAGGATTATATCGCCATTCCAAAATCTAATTTCTATCAATCACTCCATACGACAGTGATCGGTCCGGAAGGGAAACATGTCGAATTTCAGATTCGGACCCGGGAGATGCATCGCATTGCTGAAGAAGGGATTGCCGCCCATTGGGTTTACAAGGATGGCGGAAAGGTCAGTGCAAAAGATGAGAAAGGGTTCGCCTGGTTAAGACAGTTGATGGAATGGCAACGTGATCTCGTGGATACACGTCAGTTCATGTCATCCGTTAAAACAGACCTTTTTAGCGACACAGTCTACGCTTTCAGTCCAAAAGGGGATCTGATCGAATTGGTCAGAGGCTCAACATCCATTGATTTTGCTTATGCGATTCATACGGAAATTGGGAACCATTGTATCGGATCAAAAATCAATGGCGTGATCGCACCGCTCCGCACCTCTCTAAAAAACGGAGACACCGTAGAAATTTTAACGTCTGCCACACAGAAACCCAGTCGGGATTGGCTGAAAATCACAAAAACCTCTAAGGCAAAGGCACAAATCAAGCACGTTGTCATCAAGGAAGAGCGAAAAAAGAGCCTGGAGATGGGTCGAAAAATATTGGAGCGGGAACTGCGTGCCGGTGGGTTAAGCCCTTCCGAAGTCATGAAATCAGATGAAATATGGCAGGCTTTCAATGATCAAAATATCCGGTCGCTGGATGAACTCTTCATTGCATTGGGTTATGGGAAGATTGCGGCCAAACAGGTCGTCCGGACTTTCATGCCGAAACCCGCAATGAAGGAGGGCATTGCAGACAAGCTCATCAAGAAAACACGGTTCGGGAGAAGTGAGGTCAAGGTTAAGGGAATCGGAGATGTCCTGATCAACTTCTCAAAATGTTGTAATCCGGTTCCGGGAGAACAAATTATCGGTTATATAACGCGTGGGAGAGGGCTGTCCATTCATACCGTGGATTGCCTGAACATTGATGAACTCGATTACAACCATGAACGTCTTGTTGCTGTTGATTGGGACAAAAAAACGCGGCCAACCCATTTGATTAATATTTCCGTGATTACAATCAATCAAAGAGGCCTTCTCGCCTCGGTTTCTTCTGCCATTTCCGGAACAGGGGCAAATATTACACATGCTGAAATAAAAACCACTGAAGACCAAAAGGCCAACTTCCATCTGTCTGTCGAAATTGAAGACATCAAGCATCTCAAAAAGGTGCTCACGAAAATTTCAAGTCTGGAAGGCGTTCTCCAAGCCCGCCGAATTCGAAAAAACTAATCCCAGTCACCCGAGGAGATAAAAAGAAATGTCAGAACCGAATAGAATCCCGGATAGAATCAATCGCATCAAAGAATTGTCCTACAACCTTTGGTGGAGTTGGCACCTGGAGTCAAGAAACCTCTTTGAATCCTTAGACCGCACGCGTTGGAGAGAAACAAACCATAATCCGGTTGCCATCCTGCATGATATTCCCCAGAAGCGTCTTGATGCAGCTGCGAAAAATCCTGACTTTCTCCGACGTTATGATGGTGTTTTAAAAAGATATGATGATGAGATTGGATCAAAAGAAACCTGGTTAAAAAAAACCTATCCAGATCTCCAAAACGAGACCATTGCTTATTTTTCTGCGGAATTCGGTCTTCACAACTCATTGCCGATTTATTCCGGAGGACTTGGCGTCCTTGCCGGGGACCATGTGAAAGAATCTGGAGAACTGGGACTTCCGCTCGTCGGGGTCGGATTTCTCTATCAGCAAGGTTACTTTCACCAGAAGATACTGACCGACGGATGGCAAGAGGCCACTTACCGTCCACTTGACATCCGTCGTGCTGCCATCGAACCGGTGGTTTTTCCTAATCGAACATCTCGCCTGGTTTCGGTCCCGATTGGCGATCGAACCATCTCGATTGCGGTCTACAAGGTTCAGGTCGGCAGGGTTCCGCTTTACCTCATGGATACGGATGTTGAAGAAAATGCCCCCTGGGATAGGGAGCTTTCGGCTCGCCTTTACGCGGGCGACCAGGACCTTCGTATTCGCCAGGAAATTGTTCTGGGCATCGGAGGCGTCCGTATTCTCCGCGCCCTTGGCATCCATCCAGCTGTCTGGCACTGCAATGAAGGGCACACTTCGTTTCTGATGCTTGAGCGGATTCGTGAAGAAGTGGCCAATGGAAAAAACTTTGATGAAGCCTCAGAAAAGGTCAGAAAAGCAACGGTTTTTACAACCCACACTCCCGTTCCTGCCGGACACGATGCCTTTCCCCCGCATCTGATCGAAAAATATTTTTCGACTTACTGGCCTCTGCTGGGGATTGATCAGGCCCGATTCTGGGAACTGGGTAGCCATCAAAACGGGAAAGACTGTTTTAATATGACCGTTCTTTCATTGAAACTGTCTGCTCGATGCAATGCCGTGAGTCGACTTCATGGCAAGGTTTCTCGTCAAATGTGGCAGCACCTATGGCCTTCACTGAAGGAAGAAGCCGTTCCTATCACCTCCATTACGAATGGAATTCATGTTCCGACCTGGATTGCGCCTGAGATCAAACGCCTCTATCGGCGGTCCATTGCGCCTGACTGGGCCGTTAATCATGATGATCCTGTGATCTGGCAGCGGGTTCATGATATTCCCGACGAAGCGCTCTGGGCGGTTCGTCAGCAACTGAAACGGAAATTGTTTAGTTTTATCCGGGAACGGGCAAGACTCTCCTGGTCGAAAGGCCGGGCTGATCCGCTCCAGGTCCTTGCGTCAGGAACCCTGCTTGACCCGGAAGCCCTGACCATCGGATATGCCCGAAGATTTGCCAGCTATAAACGGGCAAACCTAATTTTCAAAGATCTTGAACGTCTCAAAAAAATTCTCGGGAATCGCTGGCGGCCCGTCCAGATCATTTTCTCGGGAAAGGCCCATCCGGCAGATGATCCCGGAAAACATCTGCTCCAGCAAATTTACAACCATGCAAAAGACACGGGTCTGGCGGGGCATATTGCATTTGTTGAAAACTACGACATGCATGTCGCGCACTTCCTGGTTCAAGGGGTTGATGTCTGGTTAAACACCCCGCTTCTTCCACAGGAGGCCAGTGGCACCAGCGGGATGAAAGCTGCGTTGAATGGCATTCCGCAATTGAGTATTTTTGATGGCTGGTGGCCGGAAGGATATAACGGCTCAAACGGGTGGGTCATTGGGACAAAAGATCAAAAAGAAAACCTCTCTCTTTCACCAGAAGAACAGGATACTTCAGATACAAAAAGTCTCTATAAAATTCTTGAAGAAGAAGTGGTGCCTCTCTACTACAAACAAGATACAGATGGTATTCCCAGAGGCTGGATTAAACTGATCAAGGAAACAATTTGCTCTATTGCGCCTGCTTTTTCAATGAGGCGTTCCATCAAAGAGTACACGAAGGAACTCTACGCTCCCTCCATGGAAAATTCCGATTCATAAAGAGACCTATGAATCTAAAGGAAAAACTCATTCGAAAAAAGGTCGTTTATCGGGGCCATTACCTCCGTGCAGAAGAACAGACCGTACAGCTTCCTGATGGACAGTCAGCCAAGCGTGAGATCATCGTTCCGCCAAACGCCGTCGGCGTTCTACCCATTGATGTAGCAGGACAAGTCTATCTGGTCAGGCAATATCGGCCCGCAATTGAACGGATCACCCTTGAGATCCCTGCCGGTATCATTGATCCGGGAGAGAATCCAAGTGAAACAGCCTTTCGGGAATGCAGGGAAGAAATTGGAATGGCACCAAAACAACTCGACTTTCTCTTCATGTACTACCATTCAGTTGGTTTTTCGGCTGGAAAAATCGAGGTCTTTCTCGGTCAAAACCTGGTCCCGTCTCCTGAGAGCAGTCTGGACCCGGGAGAATTTATCGAAGTCGTGACACTCCCGTATTCCGATGTTTATCAACAGGCCCTGTCCGGAAAAATCGTGGACAGCAAAACACTCCTTGCCCTCCTCTGGTATCAACAAAACTTTTTCAGCGACTGAAAAAGTTTTGTTTTAGATGTAAACCTTTCAGTATAAAAAACCTCCTACATACAAATCATCAGATTCATCCATTCTCATCGAAAATCGTTTTTATGCATCTACATCATTTTCTGGTTGATTTTTTGTCCATAAGCCAGCTACAGTGTATTTTATATAATTTATTGAAATTTTACAAAACTATACCGTCCGTCTGAACGATAAAAAAGGAGAAAGATTCATGCCCTGCTATAAATATATATTTTTTGTCATGCTTGTGTTTTTTATGACGAGGGAATTATCCCCTCAAACAGGCATTCCTCCGGCTTATGGAGCCGGCCTTTCTGCAACAGACACGATTGCGCCAGTCAGTGATGCACAACTCCCCTTCGGGGAAGTAGCCGTCGGCAAGATCTCTTTTTCGGAAATCGTAACTGTGAACAATGAAAACGATTTCCCCATTACGATCTCAGGAATTCAAGTCACCGGTCCACATGCGTCCTCGTTCTCCTTAAATCTGAATGATGGAGATGCCCCTTGTGGTGGCGCTCCACGTACGCTCACGTCCAATTCCAACTGCACGCTCAGCCTTTTATTCAAGCCCGGATCGGCCGGAATCCAGGCTGCATTCCTCAATATCTCTCTGATGAATAGTATTGAAGAGAAGATCGCCTTCCAGGATATAACAACAAGCGGCATCAGCCTGTACAACGTTGCCACCGGTGCCGTGACGGAATTGACAAATCCGGAGGTCAATCAAGAAGATAGAGATCCGAGCTGGTCTCCTGCCGGCAGACAGATTGTCTTTAATCGGCATAATCAGGATGGCTCGGATGATATCATCCTGAAAAATATCGACGGCCCGGAAGAACCTCTTCTGATTGGTCGCGGGAGTACCTCGGCCTGGTCCCCAGATGGCCGGAGACTCGCTTTCCACGATAAAAGATGGGGGGGCGTCTCACTTTGGAATTTCAGCCTGGACTTGATCAATCTGGGAAGTTCTGCCTCGGGAGAATCTTTCAATCCAAGCTGGTCACCCAGCGGAGAAGAACTTGTATTTAGACGAATAAACCCTTTTATCTTTTCTTCTAATATTGTAAAACTGACAATCGATGAAGTAAATCCAAGTAATTCAGAAGAAAAAGATATTATTTTCAATGCCCGCACACCAGCCTGGTCGCCTGATGGACGGACGATAGCGTATACCGATAACGAGCGAGGGATTTTCCTTCATAAACTCAATACCGGTTCGAACAGTCAGCTCACGTTTCCACCTTCTGGAATTCAAGATCTTCATCCAAGCTGGTCCCCTGATGGAAGGATGATTGTTTTTCAGAGATCAAGTTCCGATGATCTCATTGTCGTCAATGTTTTGAACAGATCACTTGACACAACATTCACCCTGCCAAAAGGGCGGAATCCTGCCTGGTCGCCCCTGCTTCCAAACCTTGCACTTAGTTTAAGTGGAACAGGGCTTTCTGACACGACAAACAGTCCTCCTTCTCCACCACAGCTCATTTCTCCAGATATTGATGCAGACGGTGTCCCGACAGACGTGGTGTTTCGGTGGTTGAATGGCATTGACCCAGATGGTGATCCCGTGAGCCATGACCTACGCGTTTGTGAAGATACAAACTTCTCGATTGGATGCAACGAGAGTCATGTTACGAAGATAGATCAAAAAACGGTTTCATTTGCCGGTATCGAGACACTGGGCGGATCGACCCTTCTTTTCTTCGGAGCCGGAATGTTTTTTCTGAAGCGGCGAAGTCAAACCGTTGGCATTTTATTACTCTGTGGTGTCATCATTGCAGGGGTACTTATCGGCTGTGGTGGAGGCGGTGGATCTGGAAGTATTTCCGCAGGTGAAAAGAAAGAACTTGCACAGGAGATCACAGGACTTAAGACAAACACACCCTATTTCTGGAAGGTGATTGCAAAAGATAACCATGGGAATGAAACCGCAAGCCAAATCAGGCAGTTTACGACGGCCTAAAGCAGGTTTCGCTGTTTTTGATCTCGTTCTATGATTTTTTGTAAACGTCCAGAATGTCCCAGGTTTGGATTTGCATTCAGGTCCAGAAAAGCGAAGTTTCCTCGTTCATATTCTAACAAGCCAGCCATGGCGATCATGGCGCCATTGTCAGTACAATACCTTGGAGAAGGAATGTAGCTAGCAGTCCCAGTACGCATTCCTTCCTCTTTCATCCGGCTTCTCAAAAAGCTATTTGCCGACACCCCCCCACTGAGGATAATCCCCTTCGCCTTTTCATTTTCAAGGGCAATAAATGTTTTTTCAACCAGACTTTCGACCACCGCCACCTGATATCCGGCTGCAATATCTTCCCGAAAAGAAGCACTTTCCCGTATTTCCTGAGGCACTTTTGCGAGGGTTCGTCTCAGGGCTGTTTTCAACCCGCTAAAGCTGAAATTGACATGTTCTTTTGAACGATATGGAATGGAGAAAGCGTATTTTTCCGAGTCCCCGTTTTTTGCAAGTTGATCAATAATCGGCCCTCCGGGATAGCCGAACCCCAGCATTCTGGCCCCTTTGTCCAAAGCCTCTCCGGCTGCATCATCAATCGTCCTTCCGAGAAGGCGGTAGTTCCCTTTTTTGGAAACAAAATAGAGATTGGTGTGCCCTCCCGATACAACGAGGGCAATGGCTGGAAATTCAATTTCTTTATATTCAATGAAGACTGCAGAGATATGTCCTTCCAGATGGTTGACTGGAAGAAGTGGAATATTCAAGGCATAAGCGAGTGATTTTGCGTAGGACAGGCCCACAAGAAGCGCCCCGATCAGGCCTGGCCCCACAGTTACCGCAATTGCATCAACCTGATCAAGGCGAATCCTGGCGGTCTCCATTGCTTCCTGGACAAGTGGACCGATGACCTCGATGTGCCTTCGGCAGGCGAGTTCCGGTACCACTCCGCCATACTTTTTATGGAGATCTATCTGGGAAGAAAGTTTGTCGGCAAGAATCACGTCTTCATCTTTTAAAACAGAAACCGCCGTTTCATCGCAGGATGTTTCAATCGCAAGAATAATCATGGTGAAAAGAACTGATTCATGAAGCTATTCATCCCAAATACGACAAATAGTAGAGGAGCAATTTTTCAGAGGCAGGTTGTAGATTAAAGAAATATCTGGACAGAGTACACAGCCGCTTTAATAACTGGCTCCGGATAGAGCCCGAGGAAGAGGGTGATAAAAGCCGTTACGCCAAGCGCAACCTTGATGGAAGGTGAAAATGAAAGTGCCATGGAATCAGAGGGTTCGTCCATGTACATAATACGAACCAGGCGAAAATAATAGAAAAGAGACACTGCACTATTCAAAGCAGCAATAATAGCCAACCAATAAAAACCTCCCTGTATGGCGGCATTAAAAAGAAACAACTTCCCGACAAATCCCGCAGTCGGAGGAATACCAATCAGAGAGAGGCCGAAGAGAATAAAGCTCACACCCACGATCGGGTATCGCCTCGCCAACCCTTTGAAATCGTCCAAGTGATCTCCCTTCAAGGTTGAACTACAAAGAAGGATCAGTAGCGTAAATGCGCCGAGCGTCATAAATGCATATCCAACCAAGTAGATGAGAATCGCGGCATACCCTATTTTAGACGCGGCGATAAGCCCCATCATGATATATCCAGCATGTGCAATGGAGGAATAAGAAAGCATTCGTTTTACATTGGTCTGAACCAGGGCAAGCAGATTTCCCAAGGTCATTGTCAGGACGGCAATCACCCAAAGTCCCTGCCACCAAGCGCCTGTACTTAGGGCAAAAGCATTGATAAAAATGCGAAGCATGACAGAAAAAGCCGCCGCCTTTGACCCTGCAGACAGGAAGGCAGTAATGGGTGTTGGCGACCCTTCGTACACATCAGGCGCCCACATATGGAATGGAACCGCAGCAATTTTAAAACCAAAACCGGTCAGTAATAGGACAAAAGACATGACCAGAGAAGGGCTGCTTGATAACTCATGCGTCTTTACAAATTCTGATATTTCTAGAAGGTTGGTCGTCCCAGTGGCACCATAAAGGAAGGCAATCCCGTATAGGATAATGCCCGATGCAAAGACACCCGTTAAAAAATACTTGATGCCCGATTCGATTGACTTCGGATCCTTCCTCATAAAGGCAGTGAGGACATAGAATGACATCGACATCAATTCCAGAGAGAGATAGAAGGAAAGCAGATCAGATGCAGAGGGCATGAACATCATTCCAACGGTCGCGAAAAGAATGAGTCCATAATATTCCCCTAGATTGATTCGCTCAATCTTTACGTATCGAATCGACATCAGGATGATGAGGATAGAAATCAAGAGAAAAACAATTTTGAAAAAGAGGCCATAGGAATCAAGCCTTACCATACCACTAAATGTGGTGATCTCTTTTCCCCACAGGGGAATCGTCGTTAAGCCTGACAGGACGAGCGCCCCGATTGCAAAAAAACCGAGTTGCTCTTTATTGTCCCTGGGAACAAAAGGATCTGCCGCAAAAAGGGCACACGCAAGAAGCGCCAATAGCATCTCGGGAAGAATGGCAATGATTTGAATCTCAGGGAGGATGGGCTCCATCTATTCTGTCCGACCTTTCTTTAAATCAATGTTTGATGCCATGACTTTAACAGCCGAAACGGATGAAACTTTTCTTTTATTTCGATCCGAACTCCCTTCTGCAAGCGACTTCGGAGATCCTAAGCGCTGGACTATTTTTGCGACTGCGGGTTCCATCACACGAATAAAAGGCTTTGGAAAGAGGCCAATCCAAAACATGAAAATAACCAAGGGGATCATATACCCGATTTCACGGCGATTCATATCCATAATTTTCTGATTTTCCGGCTTATCGAGTGGCCCAAACATCATCCGTTGGAAGAGCCAGAGCATATAAGCCGCCCCGAGGATAATCCCGATCACAGCGATACCGGCATAGATTTTATTCGCTTCAAATGCCCCGACCAGAATTAAAAATTCTCCGACAAAACCGTTGAGCCCTGGAAGCCCCATCGAAGAAAACATCGTGACGGCAAAAAATGCCGAATAAATCGGCATTCGGCTCGATAATCCCCCAAAGTCCGCAATAAGCCGGGTATGCCTCCGTTCGTAAATCATCCCGACGAGGAGAAAGAGGGCGCCGGTCGAGACACCGTGATTAACCATCTGTAGAATACTGCCCGTAATCCCATGGGTGTTCAATGCAAACATGCCGAGCATGACAAATCCAAGATGGCTGACTGAAGAATAGGCAACGAGACGTTTAATGTCCTTTTGTGCAAGTGCGACAAGCGCACCGTAAACAATGCCAACCAAGGCCAGTCCACAGATCAAAGGGACAAAATAGTGGGCCGCATCTGGGAAAATAGGCAGGCAAAAGCGGACAAATCCATACGTTCCCATCTTTAGGAGAATGCCTGCCAGCAAAACACTACCCGCTGTGGGCGCATCAGTATGGGCATCCGGCAACCAGGTATGAAAGGGAAACATCGGCACCTTGATTGCGAAGCCCAGAAAAAAGGCCAGAAAAAGCCAATACTGAAAAGGATTTAGAGGAAGGTTCAGTTTCTGAAGTTCCAGAATGCTAAATGTATATTGACCCGTCCCATAGGCTGGATCGCCATTCAGGAAATAAATGGCAAGAATGCCAAGCAACATAAATAGAGAGCCAAAGAGGGTATAAAGAAAGAACTTAATGGCAGAATAGAGCCGCCTCCCACCTCCCCAGATCCCGATCATAAAATACATCGGCACCAGCATAATCTCCCAAAAAATATAAAAGAGGAAAAAATCCAGGGACATGAAAACACCCAGCATCCCCGTCTCAAGCAGGAGGATAACGACATAATACTCCTTGATCCGCATCTGAACAGACGAGTAAGAACTGATAATTGCAATTGGGGTCAGGATCGATGTCATCACAATCATGAGCAAGCTAATTCCATCAATTCCAAAGGCATACTCCACACCGATACTCGGGATCCATGCAACTTGTTCCATAAACTGCATATCTGCTGATGACGAATCGAAGCCCGGAACAAGGAGAAACGAAACAAACATCGTAACTATGGAGACACCAAAGCACGCCTGCATAATCGCCTTAGTATCCTCCTTTTTCATAAAAGAGATACCAATGGCACCTGCCAGGGGGAGATAGGCAATGAGAGAGAGGAGCGGGAATCCGTATACGTTTGCTTCCATGAAGCCTCCTGTTAGAACAACAACTTGCTAAAAAATGTTCTTTCTAATCCGTTCTTGCTCGTTACATAAAAATCAGTGAAAATACGCCGAGAATGACAACCCCAACGACCATGGCCATAATGTAATTTTGAATAGACCCGCTCTGCACTTTTCGAAGCCTTTTTGCGCTTCCGCCAATTGTGGCAGGAATCGCATTCACAGCCCCGTCAATGAGGTACTTGTCAAATAACTCAGAAATCTTGCTTTCAAGCAAGGTCGCCCATCCCATCGCATTGACAAAACCATCAAAAACCCAGGTATCCACCTTCCAACCCACTTGCGATAATTTCTTCACCGGCTCAATTAAGCCGTTTTTATACACCTCCGTAACAAACCCTTCATATCGTGCGAGGGGGTTGTGAAGAAACC
>JBHHWW010000007.1:0-27224 GCA_046756725.1 Nitrospiria bacterium
GGTGAAATTACTGAAGAAGGCCTACAACACAAGGAAGAGATGAGACCACATGAATCGATTTGGGGAGGAATGCTTTGCCCATTTTATTGACGACTTCATTTTTTAAGGCCTGTAGATCAGGACATCGTTTTCTTCCCGGAACAACGAAGACCACGAGCGCGGCCCCTTTTATGCGATCCGGGATGCCAATGACAGCGGCTTCGGAAACATCTGCATGGCTGATTATGATCGATTCTATTTCAGACGGACCGACTCTTCTTCCTGCAATATTGATCGTATCATCTGACCGCCCTTCCAGGAACCAATATCCGTCATTATCAATCCTTGCCCAATCCCCATGAAACCAGATATCCGGCCAGCGCGACCAATAGGTTGATAAATAACGATCTCGGTCCTTCCAGAAACCGCGTGTCATCGAAGGCGCCGCTTGTTTGCAGACCAGGTAACCTCTCTTTCCACGGACAGGCTTTCCAGCAGCATCAAAAACATCCAC
The DNA here is from genome assembly GCA_046756725.1 of Nitrospiria bacterium. Lineage (GTDB taxonomy): Bacteria > Nitrospirota > Nitrospiria > SBBL01 > JAADHI01 > JBHHWW01. The sequence goes on from JBHHWW010000007.1 coordinate 494, forward strand.
ATCCATGCCTAATGCAGCGCCTTGGAGGCTACAGGTTTTTAAAGGCGAAATGGGGAGCGGGGCAAGAAAACAGCCGATAATTTCAGTGCCTCCTGAAATGTTAATGACGGGGAGTTTTGCCCTGCCGATTTTATTAAAAAACCAGCGATAGCTTTCATCATCCCAGGGTTCGCCGGTGGAACCCAGAATTCGGAGAGACCGGAAAGAATATTTTTTAACCCCTTCACCATCACCACGCATCAACACCCGAATGGCTGTGGGAGAAATGCCAAAATGCGTAATTTTGTGACGGTCAACCAAAGCCCAGAGACGGTCATATTCAGAGTAATTCGGTGCCCCGTCATATAAAAAAACCGCTCCACCTTGGATATGAACACCCATAAGCATCCATGGCCCCATCATCCAGCCAATATCGGTCAACCAGAAGAAACGATCAGACGCTTTTACATCAAAATGATAGGCCAGCTCTTTCCCGACCTGGGCAACACATCCCCCATGAGAGTGAACAGTCCCTTTGGGAGGGCCGGTGGTTCCAGAAGTGTAAAGAATGATGCCAGGAGCTTCTGCATCCACAGCCTGCGTATGAATTTGTCCAGGCGGACCGGCGATAAAATCGTGATACCAGCAATCCCGGTGCCTGTTCCATTGAATCTTATTTCCAAGATAATTGAGACAGACCACGCGGCGTAAAAGAGGAAGATGCGCTGCCGCCTGGTCAACTGATCGCTTTATTTCAATCTGCTTTCCACGACGCTCACACCCGTCCGCCGTGAAAAGAATCTTTGTGTCGGCATGGGCAAGCCGTGCTGCCAGGGCTTCGCTTGCAAAACCAGAGAAGACGGGAAGAGAAATCGCACCTATTTTTAGCGTTGCGTAAAAAGTAATGACCATTTCAATCGACATGGGCATATAAATGCCAACCGTGTCCCCCAGTCCAATGCCTTCACGCTTTAAAGCAAGTGCCAGGCGTGAAACCTCCTGATGAAGAACCTCGTAGGTCATACTTCGACACGTTTTATCTTCTCTTTCAAAAAGGATGGCAATCTCATTTGCCCGTTTTTCCACGTGCCGATCAATGCAGTTTGAGACAATATTGGTCTTCCCGCCAATGAACCATTTTGTCCATGGGACGCCAGCACTTGAATCATAAATCGTGTGATAGGGCGTCTCCCATTCAATGGAAAGATCGCGCATCACCGCATCCCAGAACCGCCCGATATCCGAAATCGACCATGCCATCAACTCCTCATGCGTACGAAGATGGTGATGCTTCATCAAGCGCCAGACATTTGAATTAGAGATCATCTTTTCTGAAGGCGTCCAGATGATCTCATCTATATTCCTGTCTTTTCGAACGTTTTTTTTCATCATTCTCATTTTATCACTCTGATCTGCTTCATCCCAGAGATGATCAAAAAAACAATCTCTTTTCCGCTTGTCAACCGAATCGCTCCTTCTACGTTAACTATAAGTAGAAGACAAACAACCGACAATGGAGGATATCAAGATGAAAAAAAAACGACTACTAATCGCCATTTCAATGCTTTTATTATTCGGAAACCTGGGAACGCTCCCAAGCATACATGCCGCGGAAACCTCGTCACTACCCATTGAAAACGGAACAAAATCAGAGATAAGAAAACAAGTTCGAAACAAGCATCATAGAAGACACCATCGTCACAAAATTATTAGACGGCATCGTCACCTACATCATCTCGAACGTCAAAATCTAAGAAATAGCCGGTCACGCGTTTTGATCTTAAGATAGAATCTGGACTGGAAGAAAAGCCTCTGATAGTCTGACTGGCAAGCAAATTGACAGGGGGAATGGGGCAGCCAAAGAGTGTCCAGCAAAAGGAAGTCAGGAGAATTAAATCAATTTCTGGCAGGGATTGAACGTCGAGCCTTTCAAATGGCAATGATCACGACACAAAATACAGAAGAATCCCTTGATTTGGTTCAGGATGCCATGTTCAAACTGGTTCAACGGTATCGGACACGGGATGCCTCAGAGTGGGGTCCACTTTTTCACCGAATCCTTCAACACCGGGTTCGCGACTGGAAACGCAGAAAATGGGTGCGGGATCGCTGGCAAGCCTGGTTTCCTCAAAAAGACAAAGATGAGAATAATGGAGAGGACCCCATTCAGAATATACCTGATACCAAGGTCAAGGACATGGTTGATCAGATTGCCGAAAAGGATGCGACCAGTGAACTGGCATCGGCCCTGCGCAAACTTCCTCTTCGACAACGGGAGGCATTCCTATTGCGCGCATGGGAAGGGTATAATGTCTCAGAGACCGCACTGGCCATGGGCTGTTCAGGAGGGAGTGTCAAAACACATTATTCCCGTGCATTGAAAGCACTCAGAAAATGCCTTGAAAAACATGGCCCTATAGTAAAGTGAACACCATGAAACAGAAAGAGAGAGAAATAGAAGAAATCCTGCTTTCGTCCAGCCGAAACCTCTTGGACCAGGAACTCCACGCAATGAATGATCAAGTCATTGCCCGATTGAGAGCATCTCGTCAACGTGCGCTCAATGTAGAAAAAAAGACTTTTTCATCTCCCTGGATGATTCCTGCAACCGGTATTGCGCTCGCCTGCACCAGCATTCTTCTTTTTTTCTTTTTGACCCAGGGGCCAGTAAAAAATAATATGGAGACAGTCGTTTTCATCCCTGATATCGTTGATCTTGAACTGCTCGCATCGACAGAATCGTATGAATTTTATGATGATCTTGAATTTTACGAATGGTTGGCGGAGAACAAACATGCAGGCTGATTTAAGACAATACCTCTCTCTTGCCATCATATGGCTTATCACTGTATCGCTTGCGTCACACACGATGGCGATAGAAGATGATGGAGAATTCCCTCCTGACATGGCATTTCTTGAATTTCTAGGTACTTGGGAGACAGAAGATGGAGAATGGATCGACCCGCTAATATTTGAAGGCAATCAAACGGGAAATATCCGTGTTAATGCAGAAGAGTCGGACTCTGGAATATTAAAAAAAGATAAAAAAGATGAAAACAAAAAAATTAAACAGAACGTACAGACAGAGGAAAAGGAAAATGAATAAATATTTTCTATTTTATTTAACCCTGCTTATGCTCCTACTAAACCCGCCGCAGGCGATTTCGGGCACATCAACTCTTCCCTGGAATGCGTTAAGCGACCAAGAGCAAACGATATTACAACCTTTAAAAAAACGATGGCACAAACTTCCCGAGGAGCGACAGAAAAAGCTTTTAAAAGGCGCCCGGCACTGGACGAAAATGACTCATAATGAACGCCGCCGGGCACGTCTTCAATTCAAAAAATGGCAGAAACTACCGCAAAACAGGAAAGAAACGGTTAGAAAAGGTTTTGAACAATTTAAAAAACTGCCGGCGAAACAAAAGGCCAGGTTGCTACTTCAAAAAGACCACTTCAAAAAACTCTCCCCTAAACATCAGGAGACCCTCCGTAAGGAGTGGAAAAAGTTGGAACCAAAGGAACGCCATCGGATCCGTGAACGACTCAGGATGCAACAGCACAGAGAAAACATTCTAAATGATCGAGAAGGCCGTTTTGATCGACCACTCACAGATATTCTTGATCGCCAGGAAAGAAGCCGTCTTCCAGATCGTTTCCAGCGCCGAGATCGTCATCTTCCAATAGAACGTCGCTAATCAAACCCCCATGATATATAGAGTAAAAAATTAAAATAAAACGCTTCACTTCCCTCACACTGATCATTTTACTCGCCTGCTTCTCTTTATCGGTGTTTCCTCACGCCCTTTTTGCAAAGCCTGAGGCTCCCGAAAACAAAGAAGGCATTATTGTTGCTTTTGGAGACAGCCTGACGGCAGGCCTGGGTGTCAACGCACATGAGGCCTACCCGGCACTTCTGGAGCGGAAAATAAAGGAAATGGGATATACATTCCGTGTCATCAATGCAGGTGTGAGCGGTGAAACCACGGCTGGAGGCGTCAGGAGAATCGAGTGGGTTCTACGCAACCAGCCCGACATTGTCATCCTTGAACTAGGTGCCAATGACGGGCTTCGCGGTCTAAGCCTTCAACAGATGAAAAAAAACTTATCAAAAATTATTGAACGTCTTCAGAGAGAAAAGGTAAAAATACTTCTCGCCGGGATGAAAATTCCACCCAATTACGGAAAGCGCTACACCGAGGCTTTTGAAAAAATCTATCCAACACTGGCCCAACGCTACCAGCTACCGCTCATTCCATTCTTTCTTGAGGGTGTCGCCAGCATTGCCGAACTGAATCAGGCCGATGGCATCCATCCCACGGCAAATGGATATCGGATCATCACGGAAGAACAGGTTTGGCCCATTTTGAAAAAAATGATCCAGCAATAGAGGACAGGTCTTTCGCTTCGGTTCCAGATCTTGATCATTGCAAAATCCGGTCGCTTTTTTAAAAAGATTCCGTCAGGCTGTTTGTCCAAATTGCCGCTTCACGTTCTGCAGCGAATACCTGACTCAATTCAATCGGAATATCATTCATAATCGAATCAATCGCCTTGAAATCGGTCTGCTCCAAGCGCTCAATCAAAAAGAGCAATTTCCCCAGTGTTCCTTCTCGTGTCAGGAGCGCATCTCGAACAGCATCCGCCAAAGTCAATTGACTCAGGATTTCTTTCATCGATTTTCCCATCAAAACATCCAGTAAAGAAAGTATTCCGACCATGAATCCATGTTCTGAAATACCCTCTGACATCTCCCCTGCAGCCCCCTTACTAATCAATAATTCCAAAAATCGCCCTCGATTTGCGGCCGTTTGTAGTAGTGGGTTCTGATGCCCCGGCGTTTCTCCTTGTGTAAATAAAAGAACCTGAGCCCATCGTCTGAGATTTTCCCGTCCCAACATCACCACCGCATGGCGGACAGAATCAATTTTCTGACGGACCCCCATCGCAACAGAATTCACCAGGCGAAGGAGGTTGTAACTCAGTGAAGGACTCCTTTTAAAAATATCCACAATCTCACCCAAATCAGAATCCCGCAGCACTTGGTCCATTAGACCAAGAACAGTCACCAGTGCCGGGTCTATTTTCTTCTCTGAAATAATTGTCGGACGGGCAAAATAATAACCTTGGAAAAGATCAAACCCTAATGTCTTCGTCTGCTTAAACTGTTCATCATCCTCCACTTTTTCGGCCAACAAGGTGAGTGGCCATTTCTTAAGAATAGAAACCGTCTCTTCAAGCGACTTGGGCGTCATCTGCAGAAGATCAACCTTTACAATATCAACAATATCAAACAAGGGTTCGTAGACCGGTTTATATAAAAAATCATCCAGCGCCAAGCGAAAACCCATCTTTTTCAATGTTCGACAGCGTTCAACCACGGCAGGACTTATTTCAATTGATTCGAGCAATTCAATGACGACCTGTTCCTTCGGAACAAGCTCAATCATTTCGCTCATCAGAACCTCGGTGCTGACGTTAAAAAAAGCCTGATGCCGCTTTCCAACCACCTCTTGAAGGCCAAATTCACTCAGTGTTTTCATGATCACACCGATGCTCGCTTTCGAAATATTATCGAAATCAGCTACGAGACTGTTTCCAGAACGGAAAAGAAGCTCATATCCCAGCACCTGGTTTTTTTGATCCAGAATGGGTTGACGTCCTAAATATATCTCGTCCTGACTGCCCATGATTTGTTTGACCTCCATTTTTTAATCCTATCCTACTTTAAGAGGACCAACTCGACCCGCCGATTGGCGGCCCTGTTTTCCCCCGTATCATTTGACTGAAGCGGCCGACTATCTCCATACCCAACGACTGAGAATCGTTTAGGTTCGATGTCTCCTTTTTCTAAGAGATGTCGAACCACCTGGCCTGCCCTGGCCACAGAAAGTTCCCAATTGGAAGGGTAAAGAGCGGTCGATATCGGCTGGTTATCCGTATGTCCTTCGACCTGTATCAGATGGTCTCCGCCCTTAATAAGCGGTATTATTTCATTTAGAACCGGCTCTGCATCTTCTCGAAGTAAGGCTTCTCCTGAAGAAAACAAGATGGCACTCGAAACAGAAATCACAATGCCCCGTTTTTCACCCTTCACCTTTACCTTTCCTTGCAATCCTTTATGGTTCTCAATCAACCTTCGAATATCCTCCATCGTAAACATTCTTGGAAGGGCCGGTTCGAGAAAAAGTGGATCAGGCGGCACAATGGGCATATGCGTCCCAGAATTAAGAATTCCTATTCCACCCATTCGGAAATACCCGAGACTTTCTTCCAACTTCCCCTGGTCAACAGACTTCATCGCAAAGAGCAATACAAAAAAAGTCAGAAGAAGACTTAAAAGGTCTGCAAAAGTGGCCATCCATGCATTTGGGTCAGCATCATCTTCCTCAACTTCTTTCGCCACCTTTATGCCTCAATATCGACAAAGACAATTCGAACGCGCCTATTTCTGGCGCGATCTTCTTCCCGGTCATTTGGCACAAGCGGACGATGCGCACCAAATCCAACTGCCGTCATTCGTTTGGGCGGAATCTTTTTTTCTTCTAAGAAGTACCGGACGACGGCTGTCGCCCGAGCGGCAGAAAGCTCCCAATTCGAGGGGTAGCGTGGCGTTGAAATAGGGATATTGTCCGTATATCCTTCAACCCGGACTGGGAATTTCTCATTCTGTATTTTCAATGCGATTTCATCTAAAAGAGTGGCTGCATCCGGATGCAGATCCGCACGACCAGACGGGAAAAGGACCTTGTCCGAGAGATTGATCACCAGGTCTTCCCCTTCTTGAAGAATGTGGACGTCATCCTGCATCTTTTTTTTGGAAATCACTCGTTTGAATGCCTTTACGAGGCTGACCTGATTAAAATCAGGACCCACCATCGGTGCGCCAGGAATCATCAACGATTTTCCATCTTCAACCTGAAGTCCGCCCCGCAACATGCCAAAGCGGCCGGCAAGTGAACCCAGGGCTTTTTTGACCTTTTCACCATCATCAGTCCCCATCGAATTCAAATAAACAAAGAAGATAAGGAGAATCAGGTTCAGCGACACCATCATCACCAGCAAACCGGCACCCGGATCTGCTTCTTTTTCCTGCTTTTTTTTAGACATTATTAAAAACCAAATGAAAACAATGTCACAGGGAGACAACACGCCTTCCCATTAACTTCTATTTCTTTTTTCCCTTGCGTTCTTTGGGCGACAAATACACTTTCAGTTTTTGCTCCATCACCCTCGGGTTTTCTCCGGCAGCAATGGAGGCAACGCCTTCCAGAATTAGATCTTTCACCAACATCTCTTCTGTATTTCTTTTTTTTAGCTTTCCTGCCATCGGAAGGAAAAACATATTGGCCAACAATGCGCCATAAAATGTTGTAATCAAGGCAACCGCCATGGCAGGACCAATCTTGCTCGGATCATCCAGTTTTTGAAGCATCTGCACAAGACCAATCAGGGTTCCAATCATGCCCAGAGCGGGTGCGAAGGTGGCCAGAGAGGTCATGACATCGGCACCTGTTTTATGTCTTTCGGCAACGTAGTCAATTTCTTTTTCAAGGACCGATTTGATCGAGTTAATTTCAATCCCATCGACCAGCATCTGGAGCCCTTTTGCGAAAAACTCATCCTTAATCTCTTTTACCATCGGCTCAATTGAAAGGATGCCCCCTTTTCGGGTCTTATTCGACATATCAACCAAGGAAGCAATTAACTCAGTCGTTGATTGGAGTTTGAATAAAAAAGTATTTTTGACCACCATTAGAACCCCGATAACATCTCCCAAAGGGTAGGCAATCAGAGTCACACCAATCGTTCCACCCACCACAATTGCGGCCGAAGCAGCATCCCAGAAAATCATGATACTGCCCCCGCTTAATATCCCAAACAGCACCAGTCCAATCGCTGAAACCAACCCCAACAGCGTTGCCAGATCCATCAGGTCCTCCTATTCATTTATTCTTCAAAATGCCATTTCTGTTTTAATGCAAGTGCTCGGACCACGTCTTCATCATCATTCTTATTTAACTATACCAAACTTTTTTGGAACGACCAGGAACAACCATTTTTTATTTTAAAGCGATATTTAAGGGCGGTTTTTGTGCCTAAAACAGGGACTTGCAGAGTCATTTCGAGAACCCTTCCCTATTATTTTATTCGAAAAGGCTTCCCGTTCCGCTCGTAGGAAGGATTGAAATTTTACTTAAAAAAATAATTTTCTAGACAGAATGATGCAAGTGGCTCTCAATTTCTTCTTCTACCTGATCTGCTTCCGTGTCTGCGTTGTAAAGAACAAGTTTATGCAAGTGATCGTAGCTGTTCAATCCCAGATGGCTTGAAAATTGAGCGGCCATTCCATCTTCATTCACAAAGGTGATACAGCCTCGGGTTTCCACGCGAAGACTCCCTTCCCGTCCATCGATATAAAGCGTAAAGACACACTCCGTTCCCACGGAAAAAGAATTTTCACAATCGATGAAGAGACCCTTCATGCTCACACATTCAGTCTCTCCCTGACGCACTTCTTTCCCGCAAACCGCATCCACAGAAACCTTCATTGCGATCCGGCTGTATTCCCTTAAGTGTTTTCCTGTTTTCATGATGATCCCCCTCTAATGACCCCGGCACTGCCGAGCGGCTGAAATAAAGAAAGGACATGCAGGCAAACCATACGATGCCTGCCACCCAATACAAACCATGCATCGCCGTAATCGACATCATCAGGGTGGTTGTGATCGCAATACGACGTTTTTGCTTGACGGTCAAGCCGCGCTGTTCCTGGAAAGCGACAATGTAGTCGCCAAAAATGGGATGTTTCAACAGCCAATCGTGCCATTTTTTACTGCTCCGGGCAAAACAGTAAGCGCCCAGCAACATAAAGGGAGTTGTATCCAAAACAGGGAGGATGATGCCGAGGACGCCGACCGAGACGGATAAAAATCCTGCGCAAAGAAAGAGACGCCGCTTTAATAGCTTTTCAGATTTCGTTGACGACTTTTCCAGACTGCCATTAATACCCAACGCAATATGTCCACTCATCCCGATCCTCCTCGTTAGAAATCTTCGGTTTTCGAATAAAACAACAATTCAGATGATCAGCTGCTCAAAATCCATACTCACTTAAAACTGTATCCACCAGATCCTGCTCAATCCGTTCGCCTTCTGATGAATATTCCAGTTCAGTCAACAGTTCTTCTTTTCGGGCCTCAGGAATCTCCGTTCCACGCGCTTTTTTTCCAAACGTCACCACCATTTTCAAAACCCGCGCCTGAAGCAGCTCAAGCATTGCGGTCACCTTGCGAATCTGTTGACCTGCCGGGTCCTGAAACGAGAGAGTCCCCACCATATTAAACATAGTATTTTTGTTCTCACTTAGAAGACGACACAAGGCCTGAATATCGCCTTTCACCTTTTCCTGAGATTGAAGCGATTCATCAAAAAGGGTCGCCTTCAAAGACTCTAGCCGGACCAACATTAAATCATTGTTGTCATTTACTTTATCTGTGTCGTCTAAAATTTTCTGCGTGGCTTCTTCTGTTTTTCGATTCACATCACTCAACTGATCTGTACCAAAGGGAAGCTCTGTTGAAACACTTTCAATGACCGATTCTGCCGTTTGAATCTTACCGACCATCCCGTTCAGGGTTTTCGCCAGATCCCCGATTTCTCCGTAAATAGCCTCTTCCATCTTCTCGTCAGAAGAAATAATTTCCGGATCTGGATGTCCCTGAACCACTTTTTCTACTTGTGCATCGTCTTTATTTGTCTCTTTTGCCTGCCCGGTCGTTCCTTTTTTCATGGCATTCATCCCTCTCTCCTCTTGATTGGTATAAAATTATTTCCCTCCGAATATTTTGTCGATTTTTGTTTTGAGCGTATCGGCTGTAAAAGGCTTCACAATATAATTCGTTGCACCCGCTCGGATTGCCTCCAGCACACAACTTTGAGAGGCCTGTGCCGTCACCATGAGAACCGGCAACGTTCTCACCGAAGGTTCAGCACGGACCGCCTTCAAAAGCGCAAGCCCGTCCATATTCGGCATATTCCAATCTGAAATTACCAAATCAAAAGACCACTGCTTGATTTTGTTAAAAGCGATCTGCCCATCTTCGGCCTCTTCCAAACTCTGAAATCCCAACTGCTTCAAAGCATTTTTAATAATGCGCCGCATGGTGGACATATCATCCACGACAAGTATTTTTATATTGACATCCGCCATTTTTTTCTCCTTACCGATAAAATTTTCACAACCTACAAAATTCAGACAGCACTATTTTAATGACACATCATCAGACGGCCACACGGGATGTAAAACGTCTCGGAGCCACTTTGGAGGCACTGTTTGCCTTCACCAGTTTTTGATAATAACTGCCTTTTTTTGCAGAGATCCGAGTCAGCGAACCCGAGATTCCCAACAATGTCTCCGACCCGCCCAGAAAGAGAATGCCATTCGGGGCAAGGATTTTAGACATCCGCTCCACCACGCCTTTTTTGGTCTTCACATCAAAATAGATCAGGATATTTCGACAGAAAATAATATTTGTCTCTCCGATAGAGCCAAGAGGTGAGAGAATGTTCAGCTTTCTGAACGTCACCATTTTTTTGATTTCAGGCTTGACCTTCCAATTCAGAGGGCCGTTCTTTTCCATAAACCGCATCATATACGGGGTCGGAAGTCCGCGTTGCGCCTCATGCTGCGTATAAAGACCGACCTTGGCCTTGTCCAGAACGTGTTGCGCAATGTCCGTTGCGATAATCTGAACAGTCCATCCGTTGAGTTTGCTCCCCATGTCGGCCAACTTCATTGCAATTGAATAAGGTTCTTGTCCTGTCGAAGAAGCCGCACACCAGATGCGTATTTTCTTTGAGCGTTCGCAGTGCTTCATCATTTCGGGCATCACTTCGTCCACCAGCGTATTAAAAGGCGTCACATCCCGGAAAAAAGAGGTCTCATTCGTCGTCATGGCATCCACGACTTTTTGCCGCACCAGCGAATTTCGTTTCGTCATCATGTCACGGGCAAGACCGTCGATATCTTTGAATCCTTCCTGAACCGCAATGGGTTCCAGGCGTGTTTCAATGAGATATTTTTTGGATTGATCTAAAATCAGCCCACTCTCCTGATGCAGCAATTTAAAAAAGAATTGAAGACTCCCCTGACTCACCATGTCTATAAGCTCCTTTTTCTTAGATGGGACAGATTACTTAGACGGGTCGCACTGCTTCGCGGTGGTTTCCCGTCCTGCTTTTTCTGACAGGTTTTCTCAATCATCTCCCCCAGTTCTTCCAGCGGCAGCACCGTGTCGGCAAGACCATCATGCACAACATACGACGGCATACCCCAGACGACTGAAGTGGCTTCGTCCTGGGCGATAATCTGTGCTCCCTTTTTTTTCATCACTTGGCACCCTTTGAAACCATCCTGTCCCATCCCCGTCATGATCACGCCCAGTGCGCGATTCCCATACACCTCAGCGACCGACCGGAAAAGAACATCCGCCGAGGGGCGACATGAATTCTCAGCCGCATTGCGATTCAAAGCGAGGACAACGCGGCCCAAGCGGTTTTTAACAACAAGATGATTGTCACCCGGCGCAATATAGGCCACGCCGGACTCAAGAAGCATTCCCTCAACCGCTTCAACGATCTTGATTTTGGACATACCATCGAGCCGTTCGGCCAGAAGCTTCGTAAAAAGAGGCGGCATATGCTGGACAATGACAATCGGCAGCGGAAAGTCCTTTGAAAAAGTCGGCATGAGTTTCGCCAGCGCATCGGGTCCGCCAGTCGAAATCCCAATCGCCACAACCTGGGGAGACACCCCATTCTTCAAACGGACACCGCTGACTTTTGGCAACACAGAAGGCTTCTTTTCAATTGGTGTCGTAGGTGAGAGGGCTTTGGCATTCAATGAACGTCCATTGCCAGTTGAAGCCACGGGCGCCGATTTTGGTTTTATCTGACGAAGCGGTCGTCTCGGAGCCATCGGTCTGAACTGCTTAATCTTCGGACCCAGCTCATCCGCCACCCGCCTTAAATTATCTCGATATCCCTCTGATGTGGCCGTTGGTTTTGAAATGTAGTCATGCGCACCAAGAGAAAGCGCCTCGAGCGTTTGGGAGGCTCCCCGACTCGTTAAGGTGCTGAACATAATTGTCCGCACATGCAGCCTTTTTTTCTTCATCCCGCGAAGCACGTCAAAGCCTGTGGCCACTGGCATTTCAATATCGAGCACCATGACATCGGGCTTCAGGGCTTCCACTTTTTCAAGCGCAATTTTCCCGTTGGACGCAGTCCCCACCACTTCAACCCCCGAAACAAGTCCGAGGGCATCCGACACCGCTTTCCGGATAATGACTGAATCATCAACGACCAAAACGCGGACATCAGGCGGCATGATCTAATCCGATTCCAAGAATTCCCAACTTTTCCTGAAGAATCTCTTTGGTAAAGGGTTTCATAATGTATTCATTCGCCCCTTTGGTCATCGCTTTCACAATTTTGCTCATCTCGTTCTCAGTGGTGCACATTACAATCGTCGGTCTCGGCTTCGATTTATCCCTTTTTTTCATGGCCTCCAGAAGCTCAATGCCGTTCATCTCCGGCATATTCCAATCGAGCATGAGCAACTCGACATCCGGATGCACTTCCAATTGAGAAAGCGCCTCTTTGCCATGGCCTGCTTCCACCGTCTCAAGCCCCATGTCATGAAGCATGTTCGCCATAATTTTACGGATCGGTCCCGAATCATCCACAATTAATGCCTTCATCGAATCACCCCCTTCTTGAGAAAATACTGTTTAGAAACTGCCATTTAAAAGAAACATCCAGCCATCCACATCGGTTGACCGCCCGGCTGTGGGACGATCATAGTCATCCGAAACATAGGCGACCTTAGCTGTCAGATGGTCATACAATTGCCAGGAAGCCCCCAACTGAATACGGGTCACCTTCTGATCCGTATTCGGGTTCAAATCTTCCCATCCACTGGAAAGACCCGGATTCGGAATCGCCCCGGACATGCCGACGCCATCCCCGTTGCCGTCATCGGGTTTCCAGCCAGAGACACGAACTGCCAACTGCCAGTCATTTTTTCCATAAGCCGCTTCACCCATCCAGATCAACACATCATCCTGTGTGGCAACATTGTTGTCTCCATAAGAGACTTCACCGACATACCCCTTGATGTGGGACGTTTCGCTAAATGCATAGTGGGCATCGGCCATCCATCCCTTGAAATCAGAGGCGAAACCATCCGCCTTCGTCGGATCGGGTTGAAAGGTGTCGTCCCCCGCCATGTAGGACCCGCCAAATCGAAGAGCGTCTAAAACCGCTCCTGTCTCAGCCCGGACCACGTATTCAAAATTGCCCCCGTTGTTGGAGGACGATTCGTCTCCGCCATTGGTGACAGCCAAGGTAATATCTGCCGCCTTGGTCTCAAAAATTCCCATCACACCCAAGGTATTCAGCGTGCCAACCGTCCCGCCAAAGGCACCGTAAAAGAGGGAGTTTAGAAAGAGAGGATTTCCAAAAGAATTGGCATTGTTTGTCAAATATCCAGTCTGTTCGCCGAAAGGGGTGTCGAACGAACCAATCACGACATCGGTATTGATGCCGGAAGGGGAACCTGAGAAAGTCAGGTTCAGATCGGTCACCGCACTTTCCGGCCCGGCAAAACCAAGGCTTCCGCCACCGGTGCCACTTTGAATTTGAACGACCCCGACAATATTGTCTCTCAACTGCCAGTCGAAATTCAGGTTGACTGCAAAATCAAATTGATCATGCTTTGTTTCATCTGGACGTGCTGCATCCACATCAAAGAAATTAACCAGCCCCAGATACGCGCCACCGACTTTAAGATCCTGAAGCATGGACGGACTGGAAGCGCTTGCCTGTGAAGCCATCGTCAAAACAATCAAGAAAGCCGCTATTAAAAAAGTTTGAATTCCGCTCTTTTTCTGAATCGCCATCTGATCTTTCTCCCTCCGATTAAAGTCTTTTCTCGTCATTCCGGTAATTTTTGGGCCGGAATGACGAATTGAGATAAAGGTCATCCTCTTGATCCCCCTCCATGCCTTATTCCTTGAACCAGGCGACTGTCTCTTTGAGCGAATTGCCCAGCCTGGCCAGATCTTCCGATACATCCTTGACCTCATCCGCCTTCTCAGAAGTCCCTTTCGACCCGGACACCATTTGCTCGATATTTGTCGAAATCTCCCTTGCACCATCCGCCGCTCCGGAGATACTGCGGGAAATTTCGTTGGTCGTTGCCGACTGCTCCTCAATCGCACCGGCGATATTGGTCGAAATCTCATTGATCTGGTGAATCACTTTTTCGATTTCTCCAATTGCAGTCACAGCGCCCGTTGTATCGGATTGAATCGCCGTGATTTTGACATTGATTTCTTCCGTCGCCTTTGCCGTCGCCTTCGCAAGATCCTTCACTTCGTTGGCCACAACCGCAAACCCTTTTCCGGCTTCTCCGGCCCGGGCCGCTTCGATGGTGGCATTTAGTGCAAGCAAATTCGTCTGCTGAGCAATCGCCGTAATCACCTTAATGACATGACCGATCTCGGTACTCGAATCCCCCAGTTTCGAAACGGTCATATTCGCCGACTCGGCCATCGTAACCGCCTCGGCGGTAATGCGCGTGGCGCTCTGAATATTGCCTGAAATTTCCTGAATGGTGGACGACATTTCCTCAGTGGATGTCGCAACCGTTTCGATGCTGTGGCTCGCTTCCTCTCCACTGGCAGAAACAGATTCTGAAAGGTGCAGGGTTTCATCGGTATTGGAACTCATGAGACCGCTGGCCTCCGAAAGCGCCACCGATGTGGCCGCGATGTCGGCAGAGCTCTCTTTGATTCCGCTCACCATATTCGAAAGGGTGATGGCCATCTTGTTAAGCTCTTTGGAAAGATGGCCAATCTCGTCTTCTCGCCGTGATGTCACACGGCTGGAAAGATCCCCTGAAGAGATGGCTTCAACAACCGCGGTCAGATCCGTCAGTCCTGTGGAAATAGAACGAATGATCAGATAAGAAATAATGCTGAGCGCCAGAAGGGTCACTGTAATCCAGAACAGAAGCCATCCTTCTGTGCTCGAAAACTGCTGTTCCACATTTTCCTCTGAAGTTGCAACACCTGCCTCTATCAGGTCGCTCATTGCTGACATCTCCCCTTCCAGGGCTTCGTAGACAACATCGAATTCTGCTTCCTGCTGCAAGGCCGATTCAATATCTGTGAAAGCGAGAGAGACGATCTCGATGGCGGCCGTTTTATATTTTTCCAGATTGGCTTTCACTTTTGGATATGCCCCGGAAACTTCTAAAGAAACCTCTCCATTTGAAACGCGGTTTCCCAATTTTTCAATCTTGCTGTCAAACCAGGCGATGTGTTCTTGCAGTTCCCCTTCAATGGCCGTTTTCTCATCAAATTTGCCAACTTTAGACGCAAGCAATGCGGCCAGCACATCGCCGCGGATCGCATCATGCATCATGTCGGACTCCAGGTGGTCCCGCATCATGTGCCCCGAAACAACGACGGATTGAAAGGTCTCATCGACGTGTGCCAATCCAAGGAAACCCACACCTCCGATGGCCGCAGCAAAAAATCCTGCACAAACGGCAAGGCCAATCAATTTCATCTTTATCGTCCAATTCATGCCCATTATCTAGCTCCTTTGCGATTTATTTATTGCCGACGTTTGTAACCACCTATGACACAACCTGCGTCACTCGCCTCGTACTCAAGGCTAGGAGTAACTTGTCTTTCAACTTGTAAACCCCGTCGACCGATGCGCCAAGATCATGATCCAGGGTTGTGGGCGGCGGTTCAAAAAGATCGGGCCGCACTTCGATGACATCTCCGATCTGGTCCACAAGAAGATTGACCGGCCCGTCATCGGTTCGGACGACAATGCTCATGACTTCTTTACCTTCATCACGGTCATTAAATCCGAGCCTTTTCCTTAAATCGATTGTCAGAATAATGTGTCCCCGCAAATTAATAAGGCCCCCAATCACCGGTGGCGCAAGCGGCACACGAGTCATCTCCTTTGCAGTAAAGACCTCTTGCACATTTTCGACTTCCACACCCAGGAAATGATTTTCCAGAAAAAAGGTAGCGTACTGTCGATTGTTTTCATGACGCCGATCTGCCGTCGCCAAGCGGCGTTCGCCCGCATCGGAGGAGGCCAGTTCCTCCGACCGGCGGTCGGCTTCTCCACGTTCAACAAATTCGTCTTTCGTTCTGGTAGATTCCGTTGACATTTTTCATATCCTCCAAATAAACCCGTGCAAACGTGAGGTATAGGGGCAGTTTTAGACCCACCCCTACGCAATCGCGCTCTCAAACCATTCTGGAACCGCGCTCTCAACCACCTGATCAATATCCAGTAGATCCGTAGTCAAACCATCAATCACCAGAGACCCCTTCACACCCAATTTCCCGGCAGGAGGGGCATGAAGAATCATATCGGTTTTAACAATATCGATAATGCGTCCGACAACCAGGCCAATCGACTTTTCATTTCTGGAAAAAACAATGGCAGGCAGTTTTTCTGTATTCTCTTCTGAAGTCATCACGCCAATGGAGTCCCCCAGACGGATCAATGGCAGTAATTCATCACGATATTGAATCACCTCAGTGCCTGCAGACTGCTCGATGTTTGTCGCATCAAACTCTTCCAGCCGGGCAATCTCCGACAACGGAATGGCATATCGATCTTCTCCGCTCACAGAAAAAAGGATCATCGTTTCCCGATCCGCTCCGAAACCCTTTTCATGTCCACTCTCCATTGAAATCTCTTCCTTTCCGTGCTCGCCATCCGCACCCAGAAGTCCCCCTGCCTCGGCAACGCCCATCACATCCAGAATGAGGGCCACTCGGCCATCTCCCATAATCGTTGCGCCCGCCAGATAATGGAGGCCTTTCAATTGTCGGCTGAGCGGCTTGACGACAATTTCCTCACTGTCGTTTACCGCATCCACCACAAGACCGAAGGAATGATCTCCGGCCTTCAAAACGACAATGTTGGTGCCGGCCCCGGTGAGATTCTTTTGAAAAGCATCATGCCCATCCAATTTGAGCACACAGTTAAGTGAGAGCAAGGGAAGAAGAACGCCCCGCAAGCGATAAAAGTGGGCACCATGAATGACTTCGATCTGATGGCTGTTGCCCTCATCCACCCGAACCAGTTCACGAAGAGAGGCCTGGGGAATGGCAAAAGGCTCGTCTCCGGATGTCACCATCAAGGCGGGAATAATCGCCAGGGTCAGCGGAATTTTGATCCGCATGTGGGTTCCTTCTCCCACCCGGCTGGACATATCCACTGTCCCGCCAATTTTTTCGATATTGGTCTTCACCACATCCATGCCGACGCCCCGCCCTGAAACATTGGTCACTTTTTTTGCGGTTGAGAGTCCGGGGCTGAAAATCAAAGCAAAGGCCTCGCGGTCCGGCATTCGTGCTGCCACATCGGCTGAAATCAAACCATTGTCAACGGCCTTCTGCTTCACCCGTTCGACATCGATACCGGCCCCGTCATCCGAGATTTCAATAATAATCTGTCCGCCTTCGTGAAAAGCTTTCAGAAGGAGGGTTCCTTTTTGAGGTTTTCCTCTTTCGGCACGGACCTCGGGTTTTTCTATGCCATGATCGGCCGCATTCCGGACGATGTGGGTCATCGGGTCCTTAATCGCTTCAAGCAGGGTTTTGTCCAGTTCTGTTTCGGCCCCTTCCATCACCAGCTCAATCTCTTTTCCATTGGACCGGGCCAAATCGCGGACCACACGCGGGAATTTGTCCCAGACATTCTTGATTTGCTGCATCCGGGTCTTCATTACCGTGTCCTGGAGTTCTGTCGTGATGAGATTCAACTGCTGGATCGTCCCGTTATTCGACTCGGCCGAACTGCCTTCCTCCCGGTCTCTCACCTGCTGAAGCAGCTGATTCCGTGCCAAAACCAGCTCACCCACCATATTAATCAGCTTGTCCAAAAGATCTACATCCACACGAATCGACGAGTCCGCCAAAGATCGTTTCGGCTTATTTTGCTTAACGGGTTTTTCCTCTGTTGTTTCCGCTGGTTTTTGAGTCGCCACCGGCGGAGGTGGAGAAGCGGCAGCGGGTTCTGCTTCTTCCTCCGTCGGTGGCCCGGAACGAGAGGGGGTGGCCTCAACGTTCACGATCTCACTGTTCTTTGCCGGTTCACTCTCTTCAACTATCTTACTTTTAAGAGTGGGCGCATCGTCCAACGGGGCATCCAAATCCCCGGTCATTTTTGCAATCTCCGCGAGTTCTTCCGGTGTCGCGTCTGGAAAATCTGAAGCGATTTCTGCAAGCGCTGCCGCTTCTTCCGAAACCACTTCTGCTGCCACTGATGCGGTTGTTGACACACCGCCGCCCGCCAGAAAATCATCCAGTTCTTTTCTCATTCCGCTATAATCTTTTTCAGGTTCTTTGGATGTGGCTTCAATCTGTTCCAGAATTTCTTTGATGACATCAACCGCATCAAGCAGAACGGTGATGCCTGCCGGGGTTACATCCAATTTTTTGTCGCGCATCGCCGACAGGATATTTTCGGCGCCGTGGGCCACGTTCTCTAATTTAGGAAGTCCCAAAAACCCGCATGTTCCCTTGATGGTGTGAACCGTTCTAAAAATTGATCCAAGCAGTGCCGTATTGTCCGGTTCTTTTTCAAGGGTCACAAATTCTTGATCAAGCCGGTCAAGGCCCTCCGCACACTCCACCAAAAACTCTTGTAAAATGCTGTCTTCTTCCATGAGATTCTCTCCTAGATAGCTTTGATGATTTTATTTTCCGTAGGGACACAAAATTTTGTGCCTCTACGAAACACAGGCTTCCTGCGTGGCGGCATCACAGGCCGCAATATCGCGAACCACGCCACCCATCCGGTTCGCGGCTTCTGAAATATTTTGTGTCATCTCATCCGTGGTCACGGCCTGCTCTTCAACGGCCCCTGCGATGCCGGTGGTAATTCCATTGATCTTTTCCATTATTTCCTGGACCTCTGCAATCGCAACCACCGCCGCTTCGGTTTCCTTCTGAATGGCGGCGATCTTGAGGCTGATCTCTTCCGTCGCCTTGGCCGTGCCCTTGGAAAGCTCTTTCACTTCGTTTGCCACCACGGCAAAACCCTTCCCGGCCTCTCCCGCGCGGGCCGATTCAATGGTGGCATTGAGCGCCAGCAAGTTGGTCTGCTGCGCAATAGACCGGATCACCTTCACCATTTTTCCGATTTCTTCGGTAGAAGCCTTCAACCTTCCGACCGAATCCTGGGTCAATTGAGATTTTTCCACACCTTCGGCCGTCACTTGGGTCGATTCCTGCACATTCCGGGAGATTTCCCGGATGGTCGAACTCATCTCTTCCGCTGCGCTGGAAACGACCTGGATATTCTGATTGTTCTCCTCAACAGAACCTCCGATCTGATTCGTCAGGTTGCTCAGCTTATCAACACTCTCCCCTGCCGCATCTTTCTCCTCTTCCAATGCAGACAACATCGGCCCGATGTAGGACTTGATCGTCAAGGTCATATCCAGGAAAAATATTTTGATCAGCGATTGAATGGAAGAGAGCAATTCTTTATCTGAACCACCTTTCAAGCGACTGACAAAAGACGATCCATCGTTTTCATTAAAAAGCGCACCGATCACCAGGCAGAGATATTTTGAATAGGTCCCGAGATACCATTCCGGTTTCAAATCAATGCGGACATGGGCCAGGCCAACGCGCACGACATTGTTGATATATTTCATATCGTAGTTACCCGACATCAAACCATCAAAGTAGGCGCGCTGGGCCCCCTTCAACCGCCGAATCGTGGCTTCATCGGGCAAAAATTTATTGGTGTCCGGAAATTTTTGAAGGTGATTGTAGATTTCGTCTAAAACATCGGTCACAACTTTATCCGCAGCCGGCTTGATTTTTTGTATCTCGTCACAGCAGGCTTGATCGATCTCCAGAAATTCTTTAAAAGTATTGATACGATTCGGGTCATCCAAGCCCAGCGACTTGATCGATTCCTGCATCATTTGTTCTAGCGATTTTTGTTGTGTTCCGTGTGTACTTGCCATTTAGAATCCTCCTTCTTATTAAAATGTTCTAATTCGCCACTTTTCTGAATACATAAATCCGGTCTACAATCGGGTCGATCTTGTTGAAATTGACAATACGTTCCAGATGGGATTTTTGAAGCCTATAACCGCTTGGCAACAGCAATATGCCGCCGCCCGTCTTCAAGTCTTTCGCCAATGACATGCCTTCTTTCAGATCCATTAAGTCCACTTCCATTTCCATTTCTTCCGAAAGCGGTGGAAAGTTTTTCACCACATCGATCAAGGCATGGACCACCTTCGGATCAAGGCGCTTTCCCGCCTCTCTTTCGAGCAAGACCAAGGCATCGGCGACTGTGTGCCCCCTGCTGCCCCCCCGGGGATTGAGCAGATGGTCAAAATAATCTGAAGCCGCCAGAACCCGGGCCAGAATTGGAATCCGTTCTCCCCAAAGTCCGTCCGGAAAACCTTCTCCGTCGTAACGTTCGTGATGCCCCCGGATAATGGACGCCGTCTCTCGAAGCGAATCAATCTCTTTGACATTCTCCTCGGCAAGCAAGGGATGTTTGTTCCAGAGAAGCCGTTCTGCCTGATCCATTTCCCGCACGCGTTTCTTAAGGAGCGCATCCGGGTACCCGATCATCCCGATATCCATCAAAAGCGCTGCCATTTCAGAAATGCGTTGGTCTTTTGGTGGCAAATCAAGACGTTTCGCCACCTCTTTCACCTGCACCGACACCCTTCGTCCATGACCCGCCACGGACCGGTTTTTAAGCTCCATCATGCCAATCAACGCCTTGACCGTGTCCAGGAAGCTCTCCTCTAATTTTTGATTCATTCCATCGAGGTCTTTATTTTTCTCTTCCAGCGCCGCAGTACGTTCCTGCACTTTTTCTTCCAGGCCCCGATTGATATCGTAGAGCTCCTGATTTTGTTCTTTCACCAGTGCAGTCAATTCCTGATTCAGATAGACCAGGTCATATTGCTTGAGGGCTTCCCGGACCGTCAGTCGAAGGTCGTCGTCATTCCAGGGTTTTCCGATAAAACGGTACACGCGGGCATCATTAATTGCTTCCACAGCTGCGCCCATGTCGGCATATCCGGTCAACATAATCCGGACCACATCCGGTTTAAGTGCCTTGATTTTTGAAAGGAGTTTGGTGCCTTCCATCTCCGGCATCCGGTGATCGGAAATCACCAGGTCAACCGGTTCTTTCTTCACAATCTCAATCGCTTCAAATGGATTGGTCGTCACGAGGATGCGATGGCGGTCACGATAAAAAAGCCGCCGAAGCGAATTTAAGATATTGGCCTCGTCATCCACAAAAAGTAGGGTGTGTTGTTTTGTATTTTTTGACGCCGGTTCTTCCATGACTGTATTCATTTGAACACCTTTTATGCGGCCTTCTGCTTTTCTACCTGATTGGACATCAGATGACTTTCTGTCTTTTCCTCATCCGGATTCGAGAAAGGCAACATGACACGGAAGGTCGTTCCCTTTCCGACTTTGCTTCGCACCTCAATCTGACCTTTGTGCTTTTTGATAATGCCATAGGAAATCGACAGTCCCAGTCCCGTTCCTTTTCCAACCGGCTTCGTGGTGTAGAAAGGATCGAAAATTTTTTTCATCGTACTCTCCGACATGCCCACACCGCTGTCTGAAATTTCAGTGACCACACACCGCTCTTCTAAAAATGTCCGGATTTTGATCCGCCCCTTCTTTCCGTTAAAACCCTTATCGGTCGAACCTCCAGAATCTTTAGCTCCCTCCTTAATCGCATGTGACGCATTAATGAGCAGGTTCATAAAAACCTGATTGATTTGTTGGGGATGACAAAGCACTTCAGGAATGTCTCCATATTCTTTCTGCACATCCACATGATATTTCAGCTCGTTCCAGGCAATCTTCAGGGTCGATTCCAGCCCCTCGTTCAATTTAAACAAGCGCACCTCTGCACCATCCACATGGGAAAATTCCTTCAGGTTTTTAACAATGTCCCGAACCCTTTCAATCCCTTCCAGAGATTCTTCTACCAGCACAGGGAGATCCTCAATAATGAAATCGGACTGCATCGCCTCAGACATCTCCCGAATGGCCTTTGCTTCGCCCCCAAGAGCTTCGGCATCTCCTTGATCGACCGCATCCAGGAGTTTTTCCTGTTCCCGTATCAAGGTGCAGAGACCCGCGCTGTACTCACGCATCCGTCCTAAATTGCTCTTCACGAAACCCACTGGATTATTGATCTCGTGCGCCACGCCTGCCGCAAGCTGCCCGATGGACGCCATCTTTTCAGACTGCACCAGTTGCTGCTGTTTCTCTTTGAGTTCTTCATAGGCCCCATTGATCGCCGCTTCCGCCATCGCTTCCTCTGTTTTGTCCCGCATAAAAGCGGTAAAAATCCAACGATCTTCCTGCTGAAAACCAGAGAGAACCATCTCCATCGGAAATGTTGATCCATTCGCACGAAGACCTTCAATTCGACGAAGCTTGTTCGGATCTTTTGATCCGACCGGTTGGGTAAACCGCTTGATGTTTTCTAAAAATCGATCTTGATAGGTCTCAGAAATCAATTCAGAAAAAGGACGGCCAATGCGTCTTTCGGTTTTATCACCAAACATCCATTCTGCAGCCGGGTTCATCCAGGTTATCTCACCCTCCAGATCAAAACCCACAACACCGTCCTGGGCATTCGTCAGAATACGTTGCGTTTGCAGCTCAGACCGTTTGAGTTCGCTTACATCCCGAACAATGAGAAGAAGACGACCTTGATCCTGGTATTCGAAGTTCTCCGCGTAGACAGGAACGATCGAGAAATGGAAATATTGATCCTTCCCACCATCATTCTCAGGAGCGTCACCCCGGAAAAAATGGGCGACAATTTCCTGGTCTATTTTTCCTTCCGAGAGCACGGCCTGGTCCTGATCATTCAATTTTATGAGATTCAAAACCTCCTCTAAAGCCCTTCCCACAAGCATGACATCAGGTTCGAGAAACATCGTTCTAAAAGCATAGTTCGCAGACAAAACCCTCAAATTTCCCGATAACACAAGGATGCCAACCGGGAGACTGGCAACCACATTGCTGACATATTGCTTGAGCGCCACCGTTTTTTGGTGTACCCGCCCCAGACGCTTGAGGAGTACAAGTCCGACCAAAAATGCACCAAAAGAGACGAATACCAATAAGCAGAGCCCGTAAAATGACTTCCGGAGTCCTTTGAGCATTTCCAACTCTTCGATCCGGAGGATGGCTTTCATTTCATCCATCACCTCCAGGGCTTTATCCTTCTGCCTGTCCATCCGTGCCATGGCCGAAGAGGCGGCTACCTCATAGGAGCGAATCTCAGCATCGCTCTGTTCGGAATCTTCCCCCACTTTCCTCATTCCGACCGATGAAAAAACATGCCCAATTTCTTCTCGCATCTTGAAAATTGTTTGATCCAACTCAATCAAAAGAGGTTTAAATTGCTTCTTTTTTCCCATTTCACGTTCTAGAACATCTCGAACCACTGCGTATTGTTTCTTGTAGTTTTCAATTCTCCAGGTCTCTCGACCGATGTCGTAGAATTCAAGGATGTCGTTTCCCGGCTTTCCAAGGTCGGTAATCTTCGTCGATACCGCTTCCATATATTCCGACTCTTCAGACAAGCGCGCCACTTTGTTTCTGAGTTGGGCTTCTTCAAGAACAAGAAAGAGGCTGAATCCACCCACCAATGACGCAATCAGGATACCGCCCCAAAAAGCGGTTTTCTCCCAGGGAAGACCGTCCATTTTTTTTTGTATAGAATCTTCTTCTATCATCATGTCTTGACAAGCATTATTCTTCGGCAAGCTCAGAAGATTGATTCAGGCGATAAAGGACATTCACTTCATTCCCGCCATTTGCATATCTCAGTTCTTCTGTCATGCTTTTCACCAGTAGAATCCCGCGCCCGGAGGGCATTTCCGTGCCTTTCAACATACCCTCCTGCACCGACTCTGAAAAACCAGCGCCACTGTCCTTCATGACAATCTTTAAAAAATCGCCTCCCGCTTTCCGGATTCTTTCCAGATGAATATCAATCGTCCCTCTTTTCAACTTGTTCAGGCGTCGTGAACGACAATCAAGGTAGGCCTCAAAACCATTCGAACGGGATTTTAATGCAGAATCCAGTTTTAAGAGGCCGTGATCGAGGGCATTGTTGTAAAGCTCTGAAAAAACGATAAACAGTTTTTGACAGTCATCATGCGTAACGCCGACCTGCTTAAACCAGGTCAGAAGCATGGGGAGCGGTTCCAGCTTCTTGACGTCTGTCGGCGTCAGGTGAATGTCCAGTCTCCAGGACTGCGGCAATCCGTTCGCCATGCGCTTCGACATGGTTTTTGAAATCCTTGTCCTGCCTCTTGTTTTCCGGCATTGAATGGCCACCAGAGAAATGTCGTCATGACAGGGCTTACCGTCCAAATGCGCAATAACCGCCTGCTGTACTTTCTCAAAACGCTTTCTTGATTGCGGCGTTGCAAGCGCTTGCAGAAACTGATGCTCGCCGAAGGCGTTTTCTCCCGCGTCTCTCGCATCGAGCAGGCCATCGGAACAGAGAAATAGTTGCCCGGGCGTTTTCCACTGGAACAGTTCTATTTTTCCGTCAAATTGCGCCTCGCTCAAAATACCGAGTGGAAGATGCTGAGATTTCCAGGTTTTCAGGCGTTCACCTTTTTCAGAGATAAAATAAACTTCCGGCCCGCCCCCGTTCCAAATTTCAATCGTTTCTGCCACCCCATCCACTGCAACAAGCGTTGCGGCCACAAAGCGCTCCGTCGGAAGCAGGCGATTCATCTTGAGATTCAGTTCCTCGGCAATGGTTGCAATGGGAAATCCCCGGTCTGTCATGGCATAGAAAATTTCCGTCACGGGCATCATGCAAAGTGCAGCAGAAAGACCATGGCCCGTTCCATCCGCAAGCATCAGATACCTTCGGTTCCCAGGGGTTGTGGCCGTGGCAATGATATCTCCGGAAAAGCTCTCCGCGGGGAGGATCCATTGAAACACCTGATCCTGATCCTGATCCTGATCCTGATCCTTCGAACGAATCAGTTTTTTCATCACATGTTTGGCAAGTTGAATCTCTTCATTTGATTTTTCGTGCCATTTTTTTAGTTGATCCATATTTTTACGAAGCAAGTTCTCTCGATATGCCTTTTCAGACAAAGTCCTGATCTTAA
The DNA here is from genome assembly GCA_046756725.1 of Nitrospiria bacterium. Lineage (GTDB taxonomy): Bacteria > Nitrospirota > Nitrospiria > SBBL01 > JAADHI01 > JBHHWW01. The sequence goes on from JBHHWW010000007.1 coordinate 25,746, forward strand.
AACGAAGCAAGTCAAAACGAACCGGTTTCAACAGATAATCATCCGCCCCACTTGAAACCCCCAAAATCAGATCATTTTCTTCACTACTGATACTGATCAAAACAATCGGGACCGTCTTTCCTTCCGCAAGCATCCTTATTTTGGAAGTCGCTTCAAATCCATCCATGACAGGCATCACCACATCCATCAAGATCATGTCCGGAGACGTGGCCGAAAATTGTTCAACAGCCTTTGCACCATTTTCTGCCGTGACCACCTCATGCCCTTCTTTTTCGAGAAAAGTGGTCATCATTTGCAAGCCGAGGGGCCTGTCGTCTGCAACAAGAATTTTCAAATCAACGTCCTTTTTCCTTATCTTTTCCCAACAATTTGCCTGCTTCTACATCAAACAACTTATTAAAATTTACCACTTTTAAAATTTCCCGCACGGGATCGCTGCATTTGGAAATAAACACCGCACCCCCCTTCGCATCGGCTTTTTCCTTCAGAAGAAGAAGCATCCCGAGCGCCGAACTGTCTAGGTAATCAACCCCTCTGAGATTGAGATCAATATGGCCGGATGCGTTCTTCTCAAACCCGGACTCATAGGCTTTTCTAAAAAGCTTATTCCCAGAAAAATCAAAACGCCCGGACATTTCCAGAACACAGCCGTTCCCTTCATGTCTCACTTTAATATTGAGTGCTGGTTTTTCCCTATGATCCAGTTTTAAATTTGCCATGACACTTCCCTCCTTCTATTTAGACAAACGATTTAAGAGTTGATCGGCAATATCCAGCAGAGGACAGACCTGGTCCACCCCGCCTTTTTCTATCGCGACTTTGGGCATACCGAACACAACCGATGTCGCTTCATCCTGCGCAATATTGTAGGCGCCGGCATCCTTCATCTCCCGCATCCCGACGGCGCCATCCGCTCCCATACCGGTCAGGATGACACCGATGGCATTGCTTCCCGCCGTTTTTGAGACAGAGCGGAAAAGATAATCGACCGAAGGCCGGTGACGGTTCATTCGCGGCTCCTGATTGGTAAAAACTTGATACCGAGCGCCACTCCGGGACAAACCCATTTGATAATTTCCAGGCGCGATCAAGACCGTCCCTGTAATTAAAGAATCGCCATTTTCAGCCTCTTTCACAGTTAATCGGCATTGCTGATTAAGTCGGGCCGCAAACGATGTGGTGAATTTTTCCGGCATATGCTGCGTAATGATGATGGGCGACATGTTGGGCGGCAGAGTCGTCAAAAGTTCACGAAGGGCTTCTGTGCCGCCGGTTGAAGCGCCGATGGCAATAATGGTATCGGTCGTTTTCAGCATGGCCGATCCGTTCAGCGGGCGGGCCCTTGCCTCGTTTGTTGAAGGAGAAACTTTCCTTTTGGATAAATTCGCACCGGCTGCGACTTTCACCTTCGAGGCCAAAACCCTTGCCTTTGCCTGCATCCCCTGCTGCATATCAAATTTCGGCTTTGTAAAAAAATCA
>JBHHWW010000008.1:0-26003 GCA_046756725.1 Nitrospiria bacterium
ATTGAATATTCAAAGCCTCCAATCCATGCAAATTCCTAACCGGAAATTACTGAGGCAAAGTGGAAGGTTTTGAGAATGTTTCTGAAAGATAAAAACGTTCTAACCCATTGATAAAAAAGAAGTATTGGAGCGGGAAACGGGATTTGAACCCGCGACCCTCGCCTTGGCAAGGCGATGCTCTACCACTGAGCTATTCCCGCATCTTGTGGAAGTGGGCGGATATTAGCGTATCTCTCGATCTTCTGTCAACAATCCACGGCCTGTGATTTTTGTCGTCAGTTCCTTTAAATTACTCCCTGATGGACCTTGAAAAACCTTTAAATCAAACTCTGGAATGACGGACAAAAGGTGGTCAAAAATATCAGCCTGTATCGCTTCATAATTTCCCCAAACAGTATCTTTACAAAAGACATAGATTTCAATCGGAAGGCCATGTTCGGTCGGGGCCAATTGTCGGACAAGCAGTGTCATCTCGGGGTGAATTTGAGGGTGATTTTTTAAATAGGCAAGCGTGTAGGCGCGAAGAGTACCAATATTGGTCATTCTTCGCCCATTGACCTGGCTGGCGTCATCTACTTGGTGCCGTTTGTTATGTTCCGGAAGTTCTCTTTTTTTTGAATCAATGTAATTAGAGATATATTGAATTTTTGTAAATCTTTCCAGCATTTCTTCAGTGCAAAATTGAATAGAGCTGAGATCAATATGAATGGCTCTTTTAATCCGGCGTCCCCCCGACTCTGACATGCTTCTCCAGTTTTTGAATGATTCACTGATCAAGGCATAGGTGGGGATGGTGGTCACCGTCTTGTCGAAGTTCTGAATTTTTACGGTTGTCAGGGCAACTTCTATGACGTCTCCGTCTGCACCGTATTTCGGCATCTCAATCCAGTCCCCGGGAGAAACCATCTTATTGGCTGTCAGTTGAATGCCAGCTACAAAACCAAGAATGGCATCTTTGAAGATCAGCATAAAAATGGCCGTCAGGGCACCCAATCCGCTCAAAAGATACAACGGTGTTTTGTTCAAGATAATCGAGACGATAAAGACCGTGCCAAGAAAATAAAGGACAATCTTTAAGACCTGAACAAAGGCCTTGATCGGGATTTCTTTCGAAATATTGAATGTCCGATAAATGGCCATGGACCCATTTAAGAGCCCGTCGATGGTCATCATTCCGATAATCACCATGTAGGTATAGAGGACATTCGTGATGAAAAAGATTAATTGTTCATAGCCCTCCAGAGCCATTGGTGTGAAAAGAATCAATATGATTGCCGGAGCAAGGTGGGAGAGGCGATCAAAAACCCGATGCTCTAGTAGAAGATCATCCCACGCCGTCTCTGTCCGGGCAATCATGTGCCTTAACCCGGATAGAAGGAGTTTTTTGGTTACATAATCGGCAATGAGACTGAGAATGATCAGAAATAGCATCGCCAGGCTTCGCGACATAATTTCTGCGGGGATCTCCCCCAATCCTTGCTGTAAAAGAAGTTTGTGTAGAACGGAAGTCACGAAGATTTGTCTGAACCGGTGTTCGACCCCTGATCCCTCAGTAGTTTTTGAAGTCCGTTATAGGAAGCCGAGTGAGAAGCCCCTTCAATGGCTCTGACAGCCACATCCTGGACTTTTTGATAGGCGATCTCCTGGAGGTCCGAAAGTCTAGCCATTTTTTCAGACTGTTCTTCAACAGTCTTTTCCAGAGAATCAATCTGGGTTTTCAGGACATTTTTCTCACCTTCAAAAGTTTGTCGGAGAAGTTTTTCTTTGTATTCGTATTCCAATGTGATTTTGTCAGTCACTGCCTTCATTGCCTTGGTCACCGCCTTTTCCAATTCCAGAGGAAAGTTTTCAACTTTTTCCTGCAAGGTCTTGAATTCTTCCTCCTTAATCTTTATGTCATTTTCCCGTTTGGAAAACAGCAGTTCCGATTGCTCATTCAGCTCTAAGGTTTCCTTCTTGACCGCCTCTTTTTCAGCCTGTAAAACAGTCAATTCATCTGCAAAGCGATCTTTTGCAAGTTGTATTTCCCGATTGTGGGCGTATTGAAATTCCTCCTTTTCCCGTTCACGTTTCTTTTTTTCGGTTTCCTTTGCCTCTTTGACGGCCGCAAGATACTGATCTTGTTCCAGCTGCCATTTTTTTCTGGTATCGGCAATCTCCTGAAGAAGTAATTCCTTTTTTTCCTTCATTTCCACTTCAAACGTGTCCTTTTTTTTATGCTGGCTTTCGATCAAGGCGGCCAACGTCGCCGCTGACTTGTCAATTTCGTAAATTTCTTTCAATTCTTCTTCTCTAATTTGAATGGTCTCTTCAATTTTTTTAAGTTTCCCAACCTCTGCTGAAAGGCGGTCAGAAAGGTGGGTCAGGAGCGTGTTGATTTCATTCTGAACATTACGGACGCCTTTCACAACCCCCTCCGACGTAATCGATTTAGCCTCTGACAAGGTGTCCTCCTTCTTTTTTTTCTGACTCTTTTTTTCAGGATCCAGACCTTCTTTCTCTCTCAGGTTCACTTGTTCTAGCAGTCCCTTATAGGCCGCTAGCAATTCCGCCTTGGTGTTCCTTGGACTGATTTCTTGTTTTTTTATGGTTTTTTCCGGCATTTTCAATCCCCTCCTAAATGAATGGTTTTGATTTATTTCTGGGTTGATGTAATTTTCAGTGTCCGCAGCCGGTTCAACGCCGCAATCCACTCAAATTTTCTGAAACAGGCCAGATCTTCGTAGGGACGCGGCATGAGCAAATCCAGCCCCTTTTCCTGAAGATCGCGAAGCAGTCGGCCTGTAATTTCTTTGAATGTTGTTTGTTCATCCATGTAATTATTTTTTGCGTAAAGCATGGCATGGGCAATGGCCCGCACTTGGCTTTTTTCAACGATCTGTTCCACCGCAGAGAGGTCGATTCTTTCTCTTCCAAAAGAGATCGATCGAGTTTCATTTGCTCTCAAGTAATGTTCCCGATTTCCTTGTCCTGGATTCAGGCTTTCCGGAAGTGGAATCCTCCGCCGTATCGATCCAAATGCCGTACTTCCTTCTGGAGTTCTTTCTGATGCGTATTTCCGGGCGATTTTTTTTGCTTGACTGCTCAGATTACCGGGGGAAAACTGAGACATCGCGATGACGGTATCTGCTACATCGAAATAGTCCCCACTGCCCCCGATGACTAAAATGCTCGAAACCCCGTAATCGGTGTAGAGTTGACGAACCTTGTCAATGAAGGGCGTAATCGGTTCCTGATGTTTTGCAATCAATTCCTGCATCCGGTGATCCCGAATCATAAAGTTCGTTGCCGCCGTGTCTTCATCGATGAGTAAAACTTTTGCATCTACCTCCAAGGCTTCCGTAATATTAGCCGCCTGAGAGGTACTTCCGCTGGCATTATTGCTTGAAAAATCAGTGGTTGATTGGTCTTGCGGCAGGTTATTGATAAATGGAGAGAGATCGAGACCCGAAACAGACCGTCCGTCCTCCGAACGGATCTTGACGGTATTAAAATCGCTGACCACAAATTCACGTCCATCGCCGAAAAAATGATTGTAGACGCCGTATTCAATTGCCCTGAGAAGAGTAGACTTGCCATGATAGCCCCCTCCGACAATGAGGGTCACCCCCTTTGAAATGCCCATTCCGGTAATTGGCCCTTGATTGCATCTCTGAAGGGTCTGACGGAGTGAAGGCGGAGATTGAAAAGGGACAGCATTTTTTTCGAGAGGACGGGCATTGACACCACTTTTCCTTGGGAGAATCGATCCCTCTGCGATAAAAGCGACCAGCCCCCGATCATTTAACTGGGATCGGAGCATTTCCGCATCCTCAACCGTTTCGACAGCAGTGCGGACAGCCGATGGATTGAGATTTATAAAAATGAGGGCGTGCTGGACGATTTCAGGAAGCGTATTGCAGATCATTTCTTCAGCTTGACGTCCCAGGATACGCCGACCTCGGGCCGGTAGCCCGACAAAAAAACGGGCGACAATGCCTGTGGCATCCACTGAAAGCGCCGTTCGTTCAAGGACTTCCTGCCCGGGAGAATCGATCTCAAACTGTCCGCTTTTTCCGCTCCCGAGATGTTCGCTTTTCAGTTTCGCATGGTGGCTGAATTGCCGCGTGAGTGTGTCGGCCAAGGCGATCCGGCGAATGCGGTTGCGATACAAGTCTTCTGGAAATCGAGAAACCGACTGTGGCACTTCAATTCTGAAACGGCTGGGGATGGCGAAAGGATCTCCCTGAACATGGTCGATATGGAGGGTAAAATCGGCAAAGGCATAGGCCCCCTTGATTTCCTTGTAAGCCTTATAGCCACGTCCATCCAAACGGAGCAGATGTTGTTTTAGTTCATCAGGGGTTTTCATTTTCTTCTTGAGGAAGAATTTATGGGCAGGAGAGCGACTTCACGAAATCATCCATTGTAAAAAGACTTTCAAATGCAATTCCCCGGCGGGTAATACGGTCTCTGCCACCCTCCAGACGATCAACCAGGGCGATCACGCACAAGACGGTATGCCCTTCTTTTTCCAGTACATCCAGCGTCCGAAGGGTCGACCCCGCTGTGGTCACCACGTCTTCCACCACCACCAGTCTGGAACGCGCCGTCAGAGGGCCTTCCACCTGTTGGTTGCTGCCATGTCCTTTCGGCTCTTTTCGAACGAGAAAAGCCGGTATGGGATTCCCTTCCAAAAAACTGACCAGGGATACAGCCGTCGCAATCGGGTCTGCTCCCATTGTCATTCCACCGACCCCGGTGGCGGGAAGATCTTTGATGTGTCTGAAAATTTCTTTTCCGATCAGGGTTGCACCCTCTGCATCAAGTGCGACTTTTTTGCAATCAATATAGTAAGACGTTTTTTTCCCAGAGGTCAATTGATAGATGGGTTTTTTACTGTAGCGAAAGGAACGCTCGGTTAGAAGCGTCAGTAATCTTGCGTGATTTTTCGTGGTCGTTGGCATTTTGTATGGGTAACGGATCAGACTGCCGTTGTCAAGGGAGAAAAGAAGTCTGAATTTTTGAAAACACGGCAGAAAATTTGGTGGACCCGGTCCGTGTGAAATTGATAGTCCGATTTCAGATGATCCTCCGCAGTCATCTGAGAATCATCCGCATAGCCCAGTCGGAGGGACGTACGTCTGTATTCGGATTGATCGGCAGGGAGAAGATAAGTCTGCTGGTCATTGACCATTTGGAGCCGGTTCTCAAGGTTTCTCAAAAAAAGATAGGCTTTCGATAATTCTCGGGCTTCTTCCTGACTCAGATAGCGGGCTGTCTCTAATTTTTTTAAGCCCTTCAAAGTACTGATGTCTTTTATTTTTTTATTTTTTAGCCCAAATGCAACCTGGAAGGATTGAACGATGAATTCAATCTCGCGGATCCCGCCACGCCCCAGTTTGACGTGACGATTTGTCTGCTTTCTCTTGGAAATTTTTTGGTCAATTTTTGTCTTCAGTGCCCCAACTTTATTAAAGATACCCTCACTGTCGTCATTGTCGTAAGTAAAACGATCTGACATTTCAAGAAATCGGCTTCCTAGTCGACGATCCCCGGCGACCGGTCGTGCTTTGACAAGAGAGAGTTTTTCCCATATTTCACCCCGTGAATCATAATAGCGTTGGTATCCCTTTAAAGAAGTGACAATCAACCCTGTGTTTCCCTCGGGACGAAGGCGTAAGTCAACTCTGTAAACATAGCCCTGCTCAGTTGGCTCATTTAAAGCCGCCGTAATCTCCTGAGAAAGACGCTCAAAATAAACCGCATTTGGAAGGCGCTCTCCTTGTTTTCCTCCCGAGGATTCTCCGGTATGCGTTTCACATAAATACATCAAGTCAATATCAGAGCTGAAGTTTAGTTCCTTTCCCCCGAGTTTTCCCATCGCTAAAATCGTAAACCCGACGCGCGTCAACCCTTTTTCCGTATCGGTATAGTATGGGATGCCGTATTTCTTCTGCATTTCCCTTGAACAGATTCGGTAAGCCTGCTGGATCATCACTTCGGCCAGATCTGAAAGAGATTTGAGGGTTTCTTTCACCGAAGGATTCATTAGAAAATCACGAACGCCGATTTGAAGAATAAATTTTCGTCTAAAAATTCTGAGGAGGTCAAGCTTGTCTTTTTTTCCGCTTACAAATCTAAGCGCTCTTGAGAATTCCTTGGAAAGAAATGTACGTTTCGTTGGGTTTTCAAGGTGATTGGAAGTGAAAATCCAATAGAAGTATTCCGGGTTTCGGATCAGGATTTCCGAAAAAAAAGGGATGCTTCCGAAAATAGAAGCGGACAGGCCCAGTACACGGGGCGATTTTTGTAAGTGGGAAAGAAAACTGGCTTTGCTGAAGGTTGAACGCGAAAAACGCTCGAAGTGATTCAGTGCCTGGTCCGGAGAGGGGGTCTGTGCAAATTCTTGGAGACAATCCGCCAGAATCTCGGAAAAAACTTTCCTGTCCCGCGGATCTTCTGCAATCACTTGAAGGTTTTTATCGGCCTTTAAGGTATCTTGAAAACCAAAAGGTTTCAATAAGGCATCTGCGACACTCGCTGGAAGGTCTGGCGCTAGAAGAAGGTCTTTTATTGAATTTTGAAGGATGACAAAATCCTTTTTACTGATAAATATGTAGCGGTATTTTGCGGATCCTACTGAAACTTATTGCTTTGTTTGCGAACTTGTTATTGGATTGAAGTGCTGAAGAGTTTTTTGTTTCGTAGCTCATTACATAAGTTTTTCAGTGCCGTTATTGTGTCATATTTATTTCCATTTTTCAAAAGGTTTTCTTGTTTTTAGTTGTTCTACGGAGCTTGTTTGAATGGGTAGGGGAATTAAATTTTTTATTTGACGAGTGGTCCCTACCGGAGCACCTCTCAGGAAGATGACTCCTCTTTGAAAAATCCGATTATCTTCTTGAAATCATCTGTTCTTGGTCCGGGAGGAAGCGCGGAGAGAAAATGTCTTCCGTAATTTTTACTTTGGATTCGATGGTCGAGAATTGCAATGAGACCTCGATCTTGACTGCTTCTGATTAAGCGTCCGATTCCCTGGCGGAGAGATAAAATGGCTGATGGTACTTGAAATGAGATAAAAGGTTCTTTTCCTTGTTTGAGCAGGGTTCCAATCCGCGCTTCTGTTAAAGGATCAAGTGGGGAAGCGAAGGGAAGTTTGTCGATGACTACGCAAGAGAGGGCTTCTCCTTCCACATCAACTCCTTGCCAGAAACTGGTTGTTCCTAAAAGGACAGAATCAATATTCTTTCGAAAGGATTCAATGAGTGCTTGTTTGGGTCGTTCTCCTTGTTTCAATAATGGATAGGGACAACGACCGACGATATTTTGATAGACGGTCTCCAAGTTTTTCCAACTGGTAAAGAGGAGAAAGGCCCTTCCCTTGCTTTCCTCTAAAATTTGAATGATTTCATCAGAGATAGCATTCGTAAACTTGGGATGTGTCGGTCCCGGAAGATGTGTCGGGAGATAGATTAACGATTGTTTTTCATAATCAAATACGGTTTCCAGAATGCGTTCTTTGATTTCCTCAATGCCTAGGCGATTTTTTAGAAAATCGAAATTCCCCCCTGAAGAGAGGGTTGCAGACGTCATAATGACTGGAAATTTCCCATGAAAAATTCGATCGCGGAGAATATTCGAAACGTTCAGTGGCGAGGTCCGGAGAAATATAGACTGTCTTCTTTGCTCGACCCAGTAGACAAATTCTTCCTCCTTTTGCTCACGATTGATGAAAATTTGAAGGTCGGACTGTAGAGCTTCAATCCTTTCTGAAAGGTGTTCTCCCTCATCACTCTTTAATTTTACCGTGTTTATCTGAGTGTCCAAGCGTTTGAGGTTTTCCTTTAATTTTAACCCTGACGCGGCGGGTTCTGAGGAAAAGTCATCTCTGGAAAGTCGATACCGATCTTTGCCTCGTTTAAAATATTGAAAAAAGTGGTCTGCACAGAGTCGGATTGTTTTACAGAGATCTAGAGCTGAGGAACCTTTTGTCTTAGATTTTTGGGGTGATTCAAAATGCTGTAATGTCTGTTCTGCATCACGAATAAAATCTTCCAGGCGATAACTGCTGAAAGAGGTTCCAAAATATTGTGTTGCAACATCCTCCAAGAGATGGGCTTCGTCAAAGATGACAGCGTCATGATGTGGAAGTACTTCTCCATAGCCATTTTCTTTTAATGAGAGGTCTGCAAAATAAAGGTGATGATTGACGACAACAATGTCGGCAGCAGCGGCTTCCTGTTTCATACGTGTTAGATAACAAGTGCTAAAATCCTGACATTTCCCCCCGAGACAAATGCCTTCTTTGACCAACACCTCCTGCCAAACCTTTGAATTCTCTGGAATTCTGGTGATCTCTGCGTGGTCGCCAGATTGTGTTCTGGTGGACCAAGCACGGATGGTCTCTAAGTCCCTTGCGTCCTTGAAGTCTGCCAGGTTTGTTTGCTGTAATGATTGCTTGAAACGATGCAGGCAAAGATAGTTTGACTTCCCTTTCATGATTGAAAAAGTACAGTCCATTCCAAGCGTTTTTAAAAGAAACGGAAGATCTTTGAAAAAGAGCTGGTCCTGCAGCGTTTTCGTGCCCGTGGAAATGATGATTTTCTTACGACTTAATATTGATGGAATCAGGTAGGCCCAGGTTTTTCCAGTTCCCGTTGCAGCTTCGATGAGCAGAGAGGTGCCGCGTTCGAGTGCTTCTTCGACCAGGCGGGTCATCTCTATCTGCGCCGTGCGAGACTCAAAATGTGTAACTTGCTTTGCAAGAAGACCATTGGGGGACAAGATCTTTTGAGATGGACTGGAGGAGGTTTGGTTATTTTTGCTTTCTATTTCTTGAGCCACTTAAACAAATGAGCGAAAATAAAATCAGGGAAAAGGAGCCCTTACTTTTGTGAGAGAAATTATCGAGGGCTGAACCATTTCGAACGAATGATACTCCGAAGATAGGATTCAGTTAGGTCAGCCCAAAAGGGGAACATATATCCTAATCGACTGTGATGAAGGAGTCGAGCTTTTCAGCTTTCCGTATTCGGCTTGCGACCTTTTTTGCTTCGCCCCGACTCTTAAAATCTCCAACACGAACCCGGAATAGCTGCCCTTTTTCAGTGAGGACGTATGAATCAAAACCGCCTTTTCTAAGCCTGTCTGCCATGACTTCTGCCCCGGTTTTTTCTTTAAAGGCGCCTAGCTGAATGGCATAGAGATGATCCTCTTGTTTTGCGGGATTGCTTCTTGTCGTAATCTCCGCTGTTGTTCTTTTTACAGTCATAGGGGGCTTTTTCTTGGGGGGGGTAGGGGCTCGTGCAGGCTTTGCCTTTTTGGCAAGAGGTACTTTTTGGGGTGAGGCGCTTGATAGGGATTTTTTCTTCTTCCTATTTCCTTTGTTTGGGTCGAAAGGATCGACAAAAACGAGCTCTTCCTGTGGAATGGGAATAATTTTATTTTCTTCCTTCTTAGCAACTTTTTTCGGAGGAGATGGAGGATTCATCTCAAGCGCCTCTTCTGTTTGAATAACGACCTGGCCGGCATTGGGTTCGGTTTTAGGAAAAATCTCTTCAGTGGATTTTTCTGTAGGGGACACCGGCGAGGTTGGTTGATTCTCTATCGATGCCCCAATATCCACATTTTCTTCAACGGACGGCTGTTCTTCACCTTGAAAGACAAACAGAAGTGTAAAAAAAACCACTAGACTTAGAATGCCAATCAAAACCTGTTTAGATTTACCTGAAGAGTCGTCTTCTTTTGGCCCAAGTTCTCTCGTTTCCTGCATGTCCTCTCCTTGGCCAACCTCATTTTCATTCTCATCCGACGGTGATGCCATGACAATTCCTTTCTTTAAAAAATAAATAAAATAAAAGACTTCTAGTGATTACTTTAATGATGCAATCTGCGTGGCAGATTGCATCACAAAATGAGCATCGAATCTCCATAGCTATAAAAACGATATCGATGTTCGATTGCTTCTTGATAAATTCGATCAATCACGCGCTTTCCAGCAAAGGCAGCAACCAATACCAGCAGGGTCGATTTTGGCAAATGAAAGTTCGTGATCAATGAATCCACGACTTTAAACTGATATCCTAATGTAATATAAAGGTCTGTCTCTCCTTCTGTTTCCTGAATTAAGCCATCCGTGAAATAAGCGCTTTCTATAGCACGCGTGACGCTTGTTCCAACGGCAACAACTTTTCCGTTGTTTTTGCGTGTCTTGTTTGCCAATACTGCTGTTGCCTTCGGAATCTTATAATATTCCCGATGCATTTGGTGGTTTAAGATATCATCGCTCCGAATAGGTTGAAAGGTATCCAGCCCGATGTGGAGCGTCAATGTTTCGGTTTGAACCCTTTTCCTTCTAATTTTCTGGATCAACTCCGGTGAAAAATGAAGTCCTGCAGTCGGAGCTGCGGCAGAACCCCATTCACTGGCGTAGACAGTTTGGTAACGAATCGCATCCGCAGGTTCCATCCTATCTTCCTTATGCCTCTGCTTCAAAATGTAGGGAGGGAGCGGGACTTCTCCCCAAGTCTGCAGGAATGAAAAAAAATCACGGAAGGACGTCTTTGAAAGATCAAGCTCAAGTACCTTTCCCTCTCCACTCTGATTTCTGCGAAGGGTTCCACAGACTCCATCCGGGAAAAAAAGCTTGGCGGGTAAGAGATTGAGCCCTTTAGACAGCACCTCCCAGCAATCACCTGATTTCTTACTAAATTTGGAATTGACACCAAGGGGTCGTAATAGCAGAAGTTCAACCTTTCCCCCAGTTTCTTTTCTGCCTCGAAGGCGTGCAGGGAACACACGGGAATCGTTAAGGACAAGGAGATCAGATGGATTCAAATATTCCGGGAGGTCGCTGAAGTGGCGATGATCTATGGTTTGTCTTTTTCGGTCATAGACGAGAAGCCGAGATTGTTCTCTCTCAGCCAATGGCTTTGTTGCAATTAATGCCGGATCCAGAAGATAATCGAAATCAGATAACTTCGTGGTTGCAAACTCTGTCATAACACTTCTATTGACGGCTCAACCCAGACATTTTCTTGCTTCATCTTCCAATTTCGAGCATTCGATCAATTGCTTTTTTTGCCCGGATACGAATATTTTCATCTACCTTAACTGGATATTGCATTTCTTCCAAAGCCCAGAGGAGTTTCTCAAGATTATTGACTTTCATATGGGCACAATCACACCAGCGACAGGCAGGGATAAATTCTTTTAGAGGATTTTCTTTTTGAAGGCGGTGAAGAATCCCGACCTCTGTTGCAACAATGACTTCTTTCTTGTTTGTTTTTTGCGATTCAAGGCAAATCCCGCTTGTCGATAAGACCTGGTCGGCCATAAAACTGACTTCGGGCGTACATTCTGGATGGGCCATGACCAGCGCATCGGGATGCGCTGTTTTCGTCTTTGTTATTTCTGATGTCATGATTCGAAAGTGGGTGGGGCAATACCCATTGTATAAGATGAGTTTCCTCCCTGTCAGGCGCATCACATAATCCCCTAAATACTGATCCGGGATAAAAATAATTTCCTTTTCATCCGGAATTGAACGCACAACATTCGCAGCATTTGAAGAAGTGCAACAGATATCAGACTCCGCCTTCACCTCCGCACTTGAGTTGACATAGCAAACCACCACAGCGCCCGGATGTTTTGATTTGAGTGCGCGAACTTCATTCGCCGTAATCATCTCCGACATACCGCATCCGGCTGAAAGATCGGGAAGAAGGACTGTTTGGGTAGGACAAAGTATGGCTGCTGTTTCCGCCATAAAATGGACACCACAAAAGACAATCACCTTCGCATCGGTCCGAGAGGCTTTTTGGGAAAGTTCAAGAGAATCCCCAAGAAAATCCGCAACATCCTGGATTTCACCCACTTGATAGTTGTGTGCCAAAATGATTGCCTGATGCTCTTTTTTTAATCGCTCAATCCGGGCGACAAGTCTTTCCTGCATCGTAAGAACCGGCATTTCAGACTCTCCAAAAAACGGAGTTAAAGTCTAGCACAGGGGAAAAATTCAATCAAGAATCCATCATATCTCTTTTGTTTTACAGAAACAGATTCTAAATCACGGCTCACTTGCGGGATTCAGGGGATATTTGATAATCTCTTCCGATGCCGATCAGACCTAGCTTTAACATGCTAAAAGTATCTCTACCCGGGATGATTTTAACCGGCATGACCGGAGGGGTAATAGGCTCATTTATGGGAGGAACCCTGCCTATCGTTGGAATGGCTCTCGTTGGCGCACTGATCGGAAATATTGTCTGGATCTTGGGTGGTCAGCACGTTTTCTTTTTTATCCTGATTGGCATTGTGATTGGCGGTGGACTCGCAATCTTTGTCAGTGGGATGGAGGCAGCGTTACTTGGTGTCGGAACCGGTGGGGCAATCGGGGGATTTGTCGGGGTCAACGTCCACATGCTTCGTCCAAGAGAATAAATCTTTCCCCAGTCAGGGATGCTGGCAACCATTGAAAATCTGATTGAATGTGCCCGGAAAGGTTGTCCGGCGAGGTGGGTTGCTTATTCTACGAAATGGATTATTTTTTGTGCCTGTATTTTATTTATGATTTTCAATGGACTCCATAGGCTTTTACCAACTTTTTACCGTCTTCAAATTGGTTTTTTAGGCCTGTCATTCTTTCTTCTACTAAATGTCTTGTTTGGACATCAGCAACAAGAATTTTATGGATAAGCGTTCTTTTCAGTTCTTCACTTTTCTTATTTAGTCTTCCCTTTTTTTTGTCAGTCCTCAGCATTTCAATCAGGTTCTGACGGTGCCGTTCAATAGAAATGCTCTGGTCCCATTTTCCTTTTTCAGCAAACATCAGAATTTTTTCAGAAAGTAGGTGCAACGTTTCGTAAAGCGCCATCTCATTTGAGTCACTTTCTCTAGCATTTTCCATAACTCAGCTTTCCACCCGCCAACGCGGAGACCTGCAAGTTTTGAAGAGACAAGGTTGCGTGACCTTCAATTGCCTTCCATCCTTCTGTCAATTCCTGAATAAGTCGACTGATCTCATTCAGCGACACCACATCATTTTTTAGATTCGCTTCCACCAGACACGGACAAATATAGTCATACAACCGCTTCAGATTCTCAGCGATTTCCCCTCCAGCTTCCATATTCAGTCCTTCCTGAAGTCCCCCGATAATCGCAATGACCTTGGATATTGCCTTCGCTTTTTCTATCGTGTTGCCACGACTGATTTGGACTTTGGCTTTTTCTATCGTTTCAATGGCCTTTTCAAACAACAAGAGAACCAGCTTGTGAGGACTTGCTGAAGAAACAGTCGATTCAATCCCAACTTTCGCATAGATATTTCCCATATTCTGTTGAATCATCTTAATGCCCTTCCTTATAAAGATAATGAATAACGGACTAATTCTTTCCGATTGTTGGAAGATTGTCGAGTTGTTGCGTTAAAAAATTACTGGTCGTTTGGAGGCTGCTCAATAATCCATCAAGTGCTGTAAATTGTGCCCTGAGTCGATCTTCAATACCGATCATTCGACGTTCAAGTCGGTCACGATCTGTGGTGAGATCCTTAATCCTCTGGTTGAGGCCATCCGTCTTGTTTTCTATGACACCATCAAACTTAAGGATATCTTTTGCCGTCTGTTCCAAACGATAGGCAAAACCCTGGTCCACATGCGTAAAAAGTTCAACCACATCCTGGTAATTCGTATCCAGTTTGTTTTTCAAGATACTTGAATCAATCGCCAATGTGCCATCCTTTTGAAAGGAAATCCCGACTTCTGCAAGGTAAGAAAATTGTCCAGTGAGTCCGCTCGCAGGCGTGCTGAAAATAGATGTCATTTGCGATTCGATAGAAAGGAGCGTGTTATCCCCATTTAAGGAAGAAAGTCGAAGACTCTTTATTCTTTCTCGAAACTGATTAAAGGCATCTACCATTTTAGTGATGTCCTTGGTAATGGCATCGTTGTCTCTCAGGATGCTGAGTGAAGTAGATCCTGTTTTGGTCAAGTTGAGTGTGGTTCCCTGAATCACATCAGTAATGGTGTTCGATGTTTTCGTCATCGAGAGGCCGTCCACTGTGAGGAGTGCATCTTGGGCAGTCACAGTTTGCATCATATTTTGTGTGCCAGCCGGATCCTGCGCAAGTAGCGTTTGCAGGGTGGCATCTCCTGCCACACCAATACGAAGACTATTGGATACGCCGCCGTCACTCGGTGTCAAAACAAGTCGAAAAGGAAGTGCACTCCCGTCGTTGACAATGGATGCCTTTACCCCGATATCAACGGCATTGATTGCGTCACGGATGCCTTCAAGAGTGTTGTCTGTTGAACCAATGGTTACTGTTTTGGTTGTTTTAGAGGGATTGAGCGTAAATGTCGCACCCGTATACTTCCCCGTTGTGGCATTAAATGTTCCACCTCCAATGGTTCCAAAGTCGATGGTGAGGGTCGTAGAAGCCCCCGTTCCGATGGCGGTGTTCGAGGCGGTCTGTCCGGTTGCCACAATTTTTTGGGCGGCGGCAAGTTGTGTAACAGAAATGGAATAATTGCCGGGGATCGAGGATGTTGAAGGAGAGGATGTGAAAATCGTAGGATCCGCAGGAGTCGCGGTGTAGGCATTAAAAGCCGTGGTGTCCTTTATTTTTTTCGCCTCTGTTTGGAATGAAGAAAGATCGCTTTTCAAGGTTCCGTAGTCGGAAAGTTGCGTATTAAAGGCTGTTTCTTTCGCGTCCAGAGCAGTAAGCGGTCGCCGTTCAATCGACATCAACTGTGTGATGATTCCCTCAACATCCAGACCGGATCCAATTCCTGGCGCTGTAATCATGTCAGATTTTTACCTTTCTTGTTCCGAATCAGATTGTAAATACGTTGCCAGGAAAACACATGCCTAAGCTTCAGCGCTTAAGATCAAACCCTTTAATTTTTCCAGGTTCTGGGAAATCGCCAAAAATTCTTCTGATGGAATTTGCCGGATTAATTTTCCTGTTTCTGAATGAAGTACTTGAATGACGGAATGTCCAGTCTTTTCATCGACGCTGAATTTTACATTACGCCCGAGGTTTTTGATTGTTTCGTTCAGATTTTGAACGATCTCTTGAACCGCTTCTTTTTTCTTTTCGGGAATCGGTTCTCTGTTTGCGTCTTGATGTATTTGTGTAGATGCATCAATTTTCTTCGGAGCCTGTACCTTAATGGTCGTTGCTTCAGTCGACACCGGCGAATTCGGGAGTCCTTGTTGCACCGGTAAGGTCTGTCCTATGGATTGAATTGACATGACCTTTCCTCCTTTCCTCTGATTCGAAGGGTGCCCCTAGCCCACCGAAATGGGCAGGGACAAGACCCTTGACGAATTTTGATGTTACTGCAGCAACGACAATGCTGTTTGAGGAAGCGTATTGGCCTGAGACAAAATGGCAACCCCAGCCTGCTGCAGGATTTGGTTCTTTGTCAGCGTCGCTGTTTCTGCGGCAAAATCTGCATCTACAATACGACTCCGAGATGCACTGAGATTTTCAACCGTATTTTGAAGGTTGGCAATCACCGCATCAAACCGGTTCTGAACCGCACCGAATGTGGCCCGGTTAGAGGTCACCGTCGCGATATCAGTATCCATCTCAGCAATCGCACCAGATGCAGCGGCGGCAGTAGAGACATCGACTGTTTTTGTTGCGGACAAGTTGGATGCATAGGTATTAACCGAAGACGCGGTCATATTGACGGTGCTTACGCTGATCTGGTTATTTGCAGCACTGTCTGATCCTACTTGGAAACTTAAGCTTCCTGTCGCATTAATCAGCTTGGTTCCGTTAAAACTTGTCGTATCAATGATTCGAGAGTTCTCCTGTGTCAGCTGATCAACCTCCAGTTGAAGTTTGTCCCGGTCTGTATTCGAAATTGTCCCGTTTGACGCCTGAACGGCGATTTCACGAATTCTCTGCAAATTGTCTGAAATTTGTCCGAGTGCCCCTTCAGCAATCTGACCCAGAGAAATTCCGTCAGCGGCATTCCGGACTGCCACATTGTTGCCCCGTATTTCTTTTGTAAGACCTGCCGCCACGGCCAGTCCAGCGGCGTCATCTTTCGCACTGTTGATCCGCAAGCCGGAAGAAAGTCTGGCAAGCGATGTCTGCAATGCCGATTGAGATTTCCCTAAACTCCGTTGAGCGTTCAAAGACGCCATGTTTGTGTTGACTGTAAGAGCCATTTTTATTCTCCTTTTCTAAGTTGGCTTTTTTGCGGCAAAGCCAACTGTCTTGGTTTCGCCTGCTGTCAAAAGACTTATCGGAAGAAGGGAATAAAAACTTTAGTTTTTTTAGCCGATTCATTTTAAATGACGAGGAATAAATCAAAATTATTCAAAATAGAAATGTAATTTTAGATAATTATAGTGAGGGATTGTTCTCCTTTTCCTTGTGAATCGCTTCGAAATCGCTTCATTTACCGCAAAAGCGCTTTTACCCAGGGATCGAGATGATCTTCAAGAAGGTAGTTTTTCATCACCCATTTCTTCAGGATATCCCCTTCTATTGCAGTTGCATCCAGATTCCTGGTTCTCTCAAGGATGGCGTCTTTCCAGTTTTTGGGATTATTCTGAACCCTTTTAACAGGGGCGTTCTGATAAGGGAATATATCTGTACAAACGACAGGCCAGCCAAATATCCCATATTCAAGGAGACGAAGGTTGCTCTTTGCTTCGTTAAAAGGGTTCATTTCAAGTGGGGCAACAGCCAGGTCGAGATTGAGGCTTGCAACTTTGGCTGGGTAATCGTCGAACGAGACAACAAAGTCATGGATTTCTTTGACATAAGGCCTCAATTCATCAAGACACATTCCCATAAAAATCCAGTCCACTTCGGCAGCCGTTTCTTTGACAACGGATATAATTAATTCAAGATCCCCTTGGTGCTGCTGGGCTCCGACCCAACCCACACGGGGTTTCTTCCCCTGGCGGCGTTTTGAAATTAAATGACACCATTTTGTTTTTTCCAGCCTGTTTGGAATCACACGAATATCGCCAATCATATTCCGGCAAAGGTCAGCCAGCGGCTCCGTCGATACAATCAGTCGGTCGCAATAGGACAAAGCTTTTCTCAGGCGGGGTTTGGCATCCCTGAAAACCTTCCTGTAGAAAGAATTTTTTTCCGGTAACTGGGTCAATAAATCATCGAGGGCAAAAACACGGAGCGCATGATGATTTTCTTTATATAAGCGTAAGGCGTCGATCTGTGCATCGCTGATCGCATTCTGTAGCAGAAGGGTATCGGGTGCCGTCCGTTGAAGTTCCGAAACCTCCAGGATACGTACCTGATCAGCTTTTACAGGCTGAACGAAATCAAAGTACGCGATTGCTGCGGTATTGAGAGCACGGCAGGGAGAGATCACACGGTATTCTCCTGAACCAAAAGAGAGTGGCAGACCAAAAATGCGAGGGCGGTCGTGAAAATTGTTGTCCCAATTTACAACAACATGAGACTCGACTCTAAAATCTAAATTCACCAGACTCAATTGCGGATTATAAGCTGGATCATTTGCAAGCAATGGGAGCCATTTTTTTCGCATAAAAGCGACTTCTTTTCTGGATCTGGCGACTTGGGGCGCCATTTTTACGACATCAATCGATTCTGATTTCAGTGTCTGTGAGCCATGATGCGACAACGTCGCATAGGGAGTCCAAACAACCTTCAAGGAATGTTGGATCACTTTCAAGCACAAATCTACATCGTTAAATAAGACCTTGAGGTTCTCCTCATCCATTCCACCGACGGCTTCATAAATTGATTTTCTAACCAACAAACACGCGGCTGTAACAGCTGAAAAGTTTTGATCGATCTGGGTACGCCCCATATAACCCGGATCATTGATACCCAGAAGACCATTGTATGGATGACTCGCAACACCTGATATTCCGAGGATCACGCCTGCATGTTGGATTTTGTGGGTCTCCGGATAAATAAGGCGTGCCCCGACCGCACCAACCTCATTTCGCTGACCATGTACCATCATCCGATCTAGCCATTCCCCCTGGATCACCTCAGTGTCATTGTTTAACATCACGAGATATTCTCCTTTTGCCTCCCTTGCACCAAAATTACAGATCGCGGAAAAGTTAAATTCATCGGAATAACGGAGTATTTTGATCTTTGTAGAATGACGCATTTCCAAATCATGATAGAAGTCGAGGGTGTCCGGGTCTGAGCTATTGTTATCCACCACAATGACTTCATAGTGGTCATAGGTCGTTTTTTCCAGAAGGCTCTCGATACAAGGTTGGAAAATTTCTAACTTGTCTTTGGTTGGGATGATGATCGAAACAAGGGGCGACGTGTCGTGCTGATAGATAACACGGTATGTCCCGGCGAGAGTGCCAAAGCGCACCTCAGCCGCAATTTGATTTCGTTGAAGGTGATTTATTAAAGCAATGCGCCCGACCGCCTCATCCGGTTGTTGTTCCCTGGAAGAGGGGAGATGATACAGGACATCTGCAATATGGCCGATGACGCCTTCGTTGTAATGATCAAGTATTTTGAAGGCAAGATCGTAGTTCTCTGCGCCGGGAAGTGCATCGTACCCTCCGAACTGCTCTAATTCATGCCGCCTGACCAGACAAAACCCGCCGAAGTATGGCATCGAGCGTAACATATCAAGGTTGAAATCCGGCTTGAACTTGGGGGCAGAGCGCCTCCCTTCGGCATCGATCATGTCTTCGTCCGTGTAAATTAGACGCCATTTAGGACGTATATTAATATAATCGACGCAAGTGAACAGGAGTTGCGGCGTAAAGCGGATTCCGGGGTTAACCAAAGCAACCCAGTCCGCCTTTCCCCGTTTTATTGCCTGATTAATGGAACCATATAAATTGGTCTCCTCATTAACCTGTAACCATTCCAAGGCTTCCAATTCGTCAAAAATTCTATCGGGAGAAGGGAAATCGGCCAGAACAGTCAATCGCCAGTTTTTATACATTTGGGCAGAAAGTGAATCAATCGTATCTGCCAGCAGGCTTTTTTCTTCCGCCTGTAAAACCAAGATAAGATGGATCGTCGGACGGCTCTGCCACTTCAACATCATCCGTTCAGCGAAGAGTTGACCATCAATTTCCTGTAACGTTTTTTTCGCGACCCATCTCTGATAGCTGGATTCTTCTGTTGGTTCGGCATTTGTTCCACTTTCTTTTTCCCCTGGGAGGTCATTGGATCTGGACGCATTATTTTTACCCCTGTCTCTCTCTCCGATAATATTGCCGTGGTGAATTCCAACAAGTTGTGGAAGGTGTGCGTGACTGACGCCCATTTCTAAAAATCGTTCCCACAAATCCCAATCTCCAGGATAAAAATACCGCCAGCACGCAATATTGTATTTAAATTGCTTGAGACCCGAATGATAGAGAGAGGAAATACGTGAAATTTTCCCCTGTGCCGGGATTTTATCTCCTATGATCATGTTGGGTCCCGCATCTTCCGTAACAAACATGACCTTTCCATGAACCCATTCAACGCGTTTTTCCTTCGCCGTTTTCAGGAGAGAACTGATGTGTGTTGCTGTAAATTCATCATCATCGTCGAGATGCGTGATCCACCGGCCCTGCGCCATCCTTAATCCAAAATTGACGGGGCGTGTCCCTGCAACATACCATTTTGGACCTTTCAATTCAGGATAGAATCCTCGATGCTTAAGATTATAAAATCGAACCCGATGATCTTTGATCCCGCGAAGACGTTCAGCGCCCTCTTCCTCCATGGCATCGCCAACAATAATCAATTCCCAGTTTTTATAGTCTTGAGACACGACAGAAGGGAGCGCTTTTTCAAGGATTTTCTTCGCGCGTTGATAACTTGGAATAATGACTGAAACAAGCGGCGCCTCTTCTTCAAATGCAGAAGAATAATCAACGGCAGCTCTGAGCACTTCAAGACGCTTGGCATCTCCGTGTCGCCTTCTTTTTTTTTCTACGGCAGCATGTGCACTAAAAAACTCAAGTGAAAACTGGTACATACTCGATAAATCATTTACCTGGTTTTTGAGTCGTTCATTCTCTTCTTTAAGCCTTTTAAGGTTGAAGGTATCGTCACTCATAAGATTTCTCCTATTATTTCAACAATTTGTCTAATTAATGCCAAGGACATTTCTGAATAAACAGGAAGGCAAAGGACTGAATCGGATAGTTCATCCGTCACGGGAAGATTGATGTGCTCGCCAATATAGTTTTTAAAATATCTTGTTTTATGAAGCGCAGGAAAATAGTATCGCCTTAATTCAAGTCCGCGCTGATGGGCTTTTTCCATCACATCTGCGGGTTTATTTTTTTTTGATAACTTGATCGGGAACACCTGAAAAGGGGAATATCCGGGTTGGTTTGGAAGTTCGATGAGCCCTTTGTCCTGGAAGGATCGGAGAAAGGCTCGATACTGCTGATTATATTGATTCCGATTTTCTACATATTGATCAATTTGCCTTAAAAGCGCCAAACCAATTGCGGCGGAAAACTCACTTATCTTACCGTTCATTCCTCGGAAGCGCACATCGTCTCCCTCAAAACCAAAATTGACAACCTTTTTAATTTTTTCTGCCAGATGCGGTTTACAGAAAACAACGCCTCCTTCACCGATGCCAAAAACTTTTGTCGCATGAAGTGAAAAAACCTCTGCCAATCCCTGTATCCCGACAGACTGGCCGGAAGAAAGAACACCCCCGAGTGCTGCTGCACTATCTACAATCATGGGAATTTTATAATGAGTACATATTTTTTCGAGTGGAGACAGATCTTGGGCGAATCCATAAGAACGAACGGGCATGACCGCGCAAACCGAACCTGATTCTAGGTGTCTTTCAAGCGCAGAAGGTGAAAGTTCCCAAGTGATTGGATCAATATCACAAAAGACAGGGCGGCAACCGGCTTGAAGAACAGCATGGGCTGTTGCGGAAAAGGTAAAAGAAGGAATCACAACCGCTCCCTCCAATTTCATTGCCATCAGTGTTGCCGAAAGACCACTTGTTGCTGAGCTGACGGGAACAGCGATGCGATCGCCACCATATTTAATCGAAAGTGCCTCTGCAAACTTCTTATAAACAGGGCCGAAGTTTGTAAAACGGGCGCTATCATAGGCGGGTTTTAGGTAGGGCTGCCATGCCTCGGGAGGTGGTAATATCGGGTTTATAAAACGGATCATTTGATCATATCCCTGAAGCATTTCTCAGGTTTTCCATACTTCTGATAGAGATCCTGTTCATTCTGAAGGATTTTATCGGGAGGACGCACCCCGAGCGCTTTTGGGGGATTCCCGCTATAAACCGTCCAGGGTTTCAGGTTTTTGCGGGCAAGGCTGCAGGCCCCCAGGGCCGCGCCTGTTCCAATTGTGACACCGGGTAATATCACCGTATTTGCACCAATGATGGCATGGGCCTTGATGTCAACCCAGGACCGTTGAACCGACCGAAAAGATGGCGGAATGGTCGGATTGGTCAGGCTGTTGCCCTTGAAATCATCCGACCCTGTAAAAACACGCACCCCTGAAGAGAGGCCGGAGAAGTCCTCCATGGAAAGGACCCCTCCCCCTCCGATAGATACAAAAGAAGCAATATGGACATAATTTCCGATATAGATCGGGGCCGTTGCCTGGATGAAGACAAAATCATCGATGATCACATGGGATCCGATTTCAATCATTTCAGCGCCTACGATTTTTGCCATTGGATAAATGGTGACATCTTTCCCGATACTTTTGAAGCGATCTCTATTCATGGCTTGCCTCCGCAATCAAAAAGCTATCTGGGCGTGTCTCTCGATTCTGAAGTAGATCTACACCGCTTTTTCCTTTTTCGTGAAATGTGACTTCTGTAAATCCACATTGTTTTAATCTCAGCTGCAGCTCTTCACGGTTATAGAGATAGAGATGACCCCATGACCGAAATGCGATATTAATCATTTGTACGCGGGATTCTATAAAACGGTACTCGGGCCACTTTAGCCAGTCTTGATTCTGCCAATTATTCTGGTAGCGATCTATCACAAATTGAAGGTCCGGCATCGCGATTCGAAGTATGCCGCCGGGCCTCAAAACGCGATAACACTCCTTTAAAAATGCAATTCCAGAAGGAAGATCCAGATGTTCAAGAAAATGCTCATTATAGATATATCGAACCGAAACGTCTGAAAAAGGGAGGGGATTTCGGAGGTCGTGGTGAAGGTCGGCTTTTGGAGATTCGAGATCTATATTCATCCAGCCGTCAAAATAGACTTGGCCACACCCGATGTGGAGTTGTTCAAGTTGGGAAACATTCATTTCTAATAACCAGTCCCTTTCTACTGAAAAGATTTAATTTAATGAATCCTAAATAGGCACACTGTTTTAAAAGCAAAAAGTCTGCCATTGTTTTTATCTCTCAATGCCAAGAATAAACAGGGTGTGAGGACTTCAAAGAACAATATATGACAAAAAGAAGCCCTATTGTCATTATATTGACGACATATATCTTAATAGAAAAAGGTTTGGAGTGTTTAAGTGTTAGAAAAGGTCGTGTTGTTTATGAAATCTGCCAGAATGCCCCGCTCGGAAGAGTGGAGATGAATGTCTGCCCGGAGAAAAACGGAGGCAGACACTTTTTTGTTTCAAAAAGCCTCGTCCGGAAGGGCGGGGTTCTTTATATAAAACAAGTATTTTCAATACATTGGAGTTTCCGTTATTCGCTAGACTTGCTGTTGCCACACATCCCTCCCTCCAAAGCAATCAAGCCGGTATTGTTTAAGAATTTACTTGCGTCATTGCCTGAAATAGGACGACTGATCACATAACCCTGGATTTCATCACAAGCGATGGACTGAAGAAATGCCATTTGTTCATTTGTCTCAACGCCCTCGGCAACGACTCTTAGATTGAGACTATGCCCCATCGCCACCACGGCCTTCACAATGCCTGCATCATTCTGATCGTCTGGAACCGAGCGGACAAAAGATTTATCAACCTTTAACCGGTTGATCGGAAAACGTTTCAGGTAACTCAAAGAAGAATACCCCGTTCCGAAATCATCAATCGAAAGTTGAATGCCGATGGCACTCAATTCATGCAGCTGGACGATGAGTGCTTCCTGGTTTCGAATCAGAATACTTTCTGTTAATTCCAGCTCAAGGCGATGCGGATCAAGATCAATCTCTTTCAGCAATTCAACTACATTTTTAACAAACTGCTGTGTTTGTAATTGACGTGCCGATAAGTTCACCGCAATCGTTGTTTTTGAAAATCCACCTTCCTGCCATATTTTTGCCTGTTCACAGGCCGTGCGAAGAACCCAGTCTCCAATCTGAATAATCAAGCCGGTTTCTTCTGCCAAAGGGATGAATTTGTCCGGCGGAATCAATCCTAAATCAGGATGATTCCATCGGACCAGCGCCTCCATGCCAATGACTGTGCCCGTAACGAGATCGACCTGTGGTTGATACTCTAGAAAAAGTTCATCCCGCTCAACGGCATAGCGCAAGCTATTCTCCAATGCCAGACGCTCAACCGTTCTGGTATCCATTTCAGGAGAGTAGAATTGAAAAACATTCCGCCCTTTTTCTTTCGCAAGATACATGGCAATATCGGCATTTTTCAATAATTCCTTTTGGTCCTTTCCATCTTCCGGGTAGACGGTAATCCCAATACTTGTCGAAACAAATAGTTCATGCCCCTCAAGATAATAAGGGCTTGAGATGCTCTCGAGGACCTTTTTGGCAATACGAACAAGATCTTCTGTCTGGGCTACGTCAGACAAAATAATGGTGAACTCATCTCCCCCGAAACGAGAGACTGTATCTCCTTCTCGGACGCATCTTTCGAGCCTTTTTGTAACGGCCTGCAGTAGCAGATCACCCATGCCATGACCGAGCGTATCGTTGATCACTTTAAAACGATCCAGATCCAGGAAAAGGAGTCCAACCAGTTTATTCGGCCATCTAGAACGAATCATGGCCTGCTCAAGACGATCGCGGAAGAGAATGCGGTTTGGAAGGCCCGTCAAAGGATCATAGTGCGCCGAAAACTGTAGACGTTCTTCAGCCCTTTTTCTTTCGACGACACGACCTAGCAAAGTCCCGATCTGACTGATTACTTCTGACAAGGGGTCATCCAATTCCATTCCATCGGTTGAAAAAAATTCGAGAACGCCCACAATTTCTTTTCCGATCCAGACAGGAAATGCAAACCCCACCTTCACGCCGGTCTCAACAAGGTGCTTTGACCTTGGAAGCGCCGTATCGACCCCTTCATACCGGACCCAGCACAGCTTTTTCTCAGACAGGACACGTCCGGGCAAACCGATTCCGGAAGCAAATCGGGTTTGTTCTGTAATATCTCGAAAAGGTTGGAAATGCGTGGGGTTTTCAAGATGCCAGATATCTGTGGAATACAGCTCTGTACCATCGGCAGGCGACATCAAATAAACATGTCCGATCGACCAGCCCGTATGTTCACAGACCTGATCAACAACAACCTGCATGGCTTTTTCAACCGTGGACGCCTCATTGGCAGCAACGGTCACCAACTGTAGTAATTTTACAAATGATTGCTCACGCTTTAAACGTCTCTGGGCGAGGTTTCGTTCTGTCATATCCATCATGGCAGCGATCATGCGAATAGGACACCCATGATCATCCCTGGCGATATACCCCCGCTCGAAGACATCGGCATAGGAAGCATCACATCGCTTGAACCGATATTCAATCGTCCAGGAGGTATCCCCTCCCTCAATGGCATCTGCGATCTCAGAAACAACGCGCTTACGATCTGCCTCATGGATTTGATTTTCCCACCAGATGACATCCCCTCCAACCGTTTCTAGAGGATACTTAAAAAGAACTTCAATGCCTCGATTCCACTCCATTTTCTGTGTGACAATATTTCGATCCCAGATCGCATCATTGGTTGCACGCGCCACCATGAGGAACCGTTCTTCGCTGGAGCGAACCGCTTTCAGATGCCTCTCTCGTTCTCGGGCATCCTCTTCGGCTTGTTTTGAGAGTTTCTTTCCATAGAAGGTCGCCCCGCCCACCATCATAAGAATGCAGGCGGCAATCATAAACTCGAATTTCTGTAAGAGACTCGCCGCCCTCAGTTGTTCCTCAAAATGGATCTTCTGTATGTCATTGACATGCCCAAAAAGTTGTGAAAAAGTTTGGTTGACATAGGCCAGCTCGCGGTCCATCAAGGCCATATGTCGCGTAGCTTCTTCAATTTCTCCCTTTGCGTAGTGAAAAAAAACTTCTTTTGTATTGGCTGTCATTCGATCCATTGCCGCATCGACTTCATTCAGATCATTCAGAAGACGATTCATATCCGCGACTTGAACCAATCGAGTAAGATCTTCTTTAGCGCTCGCCATTTCTTGATCAAAGAGAAGGATCTGATCCTGAAGTTGTTTTGCTTCTAAAAGGAGGTTGCCGGATTCAAAAATATTATTGCCAGGTGCATTAATTTCAATGCTCAGTTGGCGAAGATCGGAATATCGGTTAAGCCTCTCAGCCCATTCCTGATTCACTTCCAAAGAATTCGTATAAATTTCCATGACCTGATGATTCAGATAAACGGTCAAGGAAATGGTCAGGAGATCAAAGATGGCGAGGAGATAATAAATCCGATGCCATTTTCTATGAACCGGAGCCTGCGCTTCAACATCTGTCGAATCCGATAAATCAGGAAAGGCTTGCATCTGTTTCCATATCAGGAAGATTTACGAATGATTGTCGTTTTCTCAAATACGACCTTCGTAAAAATCTACCATTTCTTTGCAGACTGTCAATTTACCGACCCTATGATCACTCCCTC
This sequence comes from Nitrospiria bacterium, assembly GCA_046756725.1. Taxonomy (GTDB): domain Bacteria; phylum Nitrospirota; class Nitrospiria; order SBBL01; family JAADHI01; genus JBHHWW01. Next base: position 25,760 of record JBHHWW010000008.1, read on the forward strand.
CCAGTTGTCTTTTTTCTCCACATACTGCGTCATTTTGCCACACATTTAAAATTTCTATATTTCTTAAGTCATTGAAAGTAAGCAACTAAATATATTTTTCATTCAAAATGTACGGCATTCTCCTTGCTCATCCAAAGAGTAAGAAGATATTAACAATCATGGAAAGGAGGACGTCATGTTCAGGCAACATCAAATGGTGGTGTCGTTTGTTACTTGTGGTGACGGGATGGTAGTTACGACATTA